>PBQM01000015.1 GCA_002725015.1 Flavobacteriaceae bacterium
AGGAACGCCTCAGTAATTGGTATGTTCGGTTGAGTCGCAGACGTTTTTGGAAAGGCGACTATAAAAAAGATAAAATTTCTGCTTACCAAACTTTGTTTAGATGTATGCTGACCCTTTCCAAGCTGGGGGCGCCCATTGCTCCTTTTTTTATGGACCGCTTATACTTAGATTTAAATACCACTTCAAGCTTAGAGCCATATGCAAGTGTACACTTATCAGAATTCCCAAAGGCAGATTCCGCTTTAATTGATAAGGCATTGGAACATAAAATGTCAGAAGCCCAGTTGATCTCTTCACTTGTGTTGTCTTTAAGAGCCAAGGAGAAAATCAAGGTGAGACAGCCGTTGCAAAAAATTATGATTCCAGTAAATTCCAAGCTTCAAAAAGAAGCAATACAGGCGGTATCAGACTTGATCAAACACGAAGTTAATGTCAAGGAAATCGAACTTTTGGAGGACGCATCCGATATTTTGGTCAAACAAATCAAGCCCAATTTCAAAGTTTTGGGGCCTCGTTTTGGGAAAGACATGAAAGCGGTTGTTTTAGCCATTCAAAAACTAGAGGCCGATGACATAAAAAAAATTGAAGAAAAAGGGTTTTTAGCCCTTGAAATTAATGGAAAAAGTATTACATTAGAACTCGGTGATGTAGAGATTTCTTCTCAAGACATTGAGGGTTGGCTTGTGGCCAACCAAGGGGCAGTCACTGTGGCTCTGGATGTGACTGTGACAGCGCCATTAAGGGAAGAGGGAATTGCTCGAGAATTGGTGAATCGAATTCAAAATTTAAGAAAAGATTCAGGCTTTGAGGTCACTGATACTATTGAGGTTTATCTACAGCAGCACGAATCCATGGAACGGGCTGTTGAAAACAATTTAGAATATATTAAACGTGAAACATTAACACATACATTACACCAAGTAAAACAACTCGCCTACGGGATTGATATCAGTTTTGATGACATCTCTAGCAAGTTGTCCATAAAAAAACACAAATAATTTTAAGGCTATGGAAACAACTAATAAATATTCCGACAAAGACCTAAAAGCATTCAAAACACTTATTCTCACAAAAATTGAAAAGGCACAGCACGATTTGGAGTTGATCAAGAGCGCCTATATGAACGATCTCAACAACGGCACTGAAGATACCTCACCAACTTTTAAAGCTTTTGACGAGGGAAGCCAAGTGATGAGTAAAGAATCCAATGCACAATTGGCGATTCGACAAGAAAAATTCATACGTGATTTAAAAAATGCATTGATTCGCATTCAAAATAAAACCTATGGTATTTGTCGTGTAACTGGGAAACTGATCAATAAAAAGCGTTTGGAACTGGTACCTCACGCCACACTCAGTATCGAGGCCAAGAACATGCAAAAATAAAATGTCAAAACAACAAGTTTTTGGCTTTATTCTCATCGTGTTATGCATTGATCAATGCACTAAGATTTATATAAAAACCCATTTTGAACTCGGGCAGGAAGTTGTAATTTTTAGTTGGTTTAAAATATTATTTGTTGAAAATGACGGTATGGCTTGGGGGGCAAAACTCAGCGATTTCAACTCTTTAATTTCAGACGAGGTTGCCAAATTAGCCTTGACAATGTTTCGAATTTTTGCGCTTATTGGCATTGGTTTTTGGCTCATTAGAATCATCAAAAAGCAGCAGTCTAGATTGTTAACTTTAGCAGTTTCATTTATCTTTTCAGGTGCACTTGGCAACATTATAGATTCGGTTTTTTATGGGCTTATTTTTGACGATAGTATTGGTCAAAAAGCCACTCTTTTTGCCAAAGAAGGCTATGCAGCGCTTTGTTATGGAAACGTAGTAGATATGCTGTACTTTCCATTATACAAGGGTTATTTGCCAGATTGGCTTCCATTTGTTGGGGGTCATTATTTCACCTTTTTTAACCCTGTCTTCAATGTTGCAGATATTGCTATAAGTACCGGAGTTGTCTTGTTGTTATTGTTGAACAGCCGAAAAAAATTGAAAAATAAACCTATTGAAATTGATAAATTTGATTTGGTGTAATACAATAATCTAGGGCAATATCACTGCTTTGAATGTCTGTAATCTCTTTAATGGGATCAAAAAAAGAAAGCCCGATTTTCAGTGCTTTTGGGCAGCCTTTTAAAAACCGATCATAAAATCCTTTTCCATAGCCTACACGCTGTCCCTTTTTGTCAAAGGCCAATAAAGGGACAAACACCAGTTGAATTTTAGAGGCTTCTATTGTCGTTCCGTCAAGAGGTTCTGGAATGTTCCAAATATTTGGTTTAATTGCGGTGGCATCCGTCAATAGGTAGTGTTTCATTTCAAAAGTCACAACATTACTTTTTGGTATGACCACTTGCTTGTCCTTTCCAAATAAGATCGTCAACAGCGGTTCTGTATCGACCTCTTTTAAGGATTTGATTGATAGGAAAAGGTGGTAAAATGAAAATTCCCAAATGGGAAGTTTAAGGGCTTGATTTGCAATTTTTAAACTCAATTCACTTCGTGTTGAAGCCTCCAAGGCTTGGCGCTTTTTTTTATAAACTCTTCTGAGCTTATGTTTATTCATACCGCTGTTTTTGTAGAAATTCGGAACAAGGCATCTCCTTTATACACAATAGGGGCTTCGTTGATATTGATGATATAGCCTTCGCTATCGGCCTTTACGGATTGATTGAATTTCCCGTAAGCATCAGTGATATATCCCAACACCGTCCCTTTTTCGACTTTTTCACTCAATTTAATTGAGGGACGAAACAAGCCGGAGGCTTTGGCTCTGACCCATTTACTTTCCACGATAAAAATGATGCCTTTTTTGGGTGCAGAGACTTTGAACTTGGAACTGAGCATCCCCATATGGTCTAAGATACGCTTTGCTCCATTGACTCCAGAATTGGTCACCAAACGGTCAATATGATAAGATTTTCCACCTTCAAAAAGCAGCATTGGAATGTTGATTTTATCGCAAGCACTTCGAAGAGATTTTGGAATTTTTTTTGAATAAATAACAAAGGGTGCCCCATAGGCCTTGGCCCATTTTTTGAGTTTGGGACTGCCTTTGTCAATCCGAATTTGTGGCGCGTTAAAACGTCCTGCACCACCAGTGTGATGGTCTACAATAAAGTCGACTTGAGGAATAATTTCACCCATTAACTTGTGGGCAACTTGACTAGCCAAAGACCCTGTTTTTGATCCTGGGAATACACGGTTGAGATCTCGACCGTCGGGAAGCTCGCGACTTTTATTTAAGAATCCAAAAATATTTAGAACAGGAATGCAAATGATGGTTCCTTTTTTTGGCTTGTTAATTCCCTTTGCAATTAATTGCCTTACAATTTCAACCCCATTGACTTCATCGCCGTGGATTCCTGCAACAAAAAGCACCACTGGGCCTGGTTTTTTGGAGCGGTTAATAATCACTGGGACTTCAACTCTTGTTCGACTGTGAAGTTTAGCCACATGGAAATTAATTTCTCTAGATTCACCCGCTGCGATGTCCTCACCCAAAATATGTAAAACAGAATTGTGTGAATTCATCAGCGTCTGTTTCTTTCAATAAATGTAACAATGGCTTTCGCGATGTTCTTTTGGGAGGCGCCCTCAATCCCTTCAAGCCCTGGCGTGGAGTTAATTTCCATGATAAGTGGGCCTCTTTTGGACTGTAAAAGGTCCACCCCACAAACAGGGAGCTTAAGTTGTCGTGCCGATTTTATGGCAAGCTTGAGTTCAGGTTCCGTCATGCGGTAGTATTCATAGCTACCACCCCGGTGTAAGTTGGAGCGAAATTCACCTGGTTTTCCACGGCGCTTCATAGCGCCTATCACTTGGCCATCAACGATAAATGCACGAACATCTACGCCTTTTGCTTCGCTAATGTACTCTTGCACCAAGGCTCTTGCTTGCAAACCATGAAATGCCTCCAATACCGACTCTGCAGCGTTTCTTGACTCCGCTAAAACCACCCCAAGCCCTTGAGTTCCCTCTAATAATTTAATGACAACAGGAGTCCCGCCGACGTGTTCAATAACTTCTTCCACGTCTTTAGAATAATTTGTAAATACGGTTTTTGGCATGTCGATCCCCCCTTTTGAAAGGCGTTGAAAACTTCGTAATTTATCCCTTGAACGAATGATGGCATCAGAAGATACGGTAGAGAAGACATTCATCATTTCAAATTGGCGTACCACGGCACATCCATAAAAAGTTACCGAAGCACCAATTCTTGGAATAATAGCATCCACATCATTCAGGTATCTGTTTTTATAGTAAACTGTGGGCCTTTCTTTTTCAATAATTAAATCACAGCTCAAAGGGTCGATCACCTCGACTTCATGCCCTCTGTTTTCCGCCTCTTCAACGAGTCTGCGGGTAGAATACAAATTTTTATTTCTCGATAAAATGACAATATTCATCCTTAAAATACCATTTAATTTTAGGGCAATATACTAAAAAACTAGAATCGATTTTTAGGATATTAAGAATTAGTATACCTTTGGAAATATGGCACCTACAAGCATCGAAATACAACTTAAAACCCTTCCGACTGATCCAGGGGTTTATCAGTTTTTTGACGCCAATGAAAAGATTCTTTATATCGGTAAAGCCAAAAATTTAAAAAAACGTGTTCGTTCTTATTTTAATAAAAATCACGAACAAGCCAAGACGTCTGTTTTGGTTCAGAAAATAGCAGAAATAAAGCATATTGTGGTGGCTACAGAAACAGATGCACTGTTGCTAGAAAATAACCTCATAAAAAAATACCAGCCAAGGTACAATGTACTTTTAAAAGACGATAAATCCTATCCTTGGATTTGTGTAAAAAAGGAACGTTTTCCAAGAGTTTTTTCCACCCGGCGTGTCTTTAAAGATGGCTCTGAGTATTTCGGTCCCTACAGCAGTGTAAAGGTTGTAAATACAATCATTAATTTGATTAAAGCCCTTTATCCAATTCGAATTGAAAACTATAATTTCTCTCAAAAAAAAATTAACGATTCGGCCTCAGAAATTTTCCTAAAAACACACAGCCATAAGGGATATTTTCTGGTTTTGGGCTTTTCTGAAAAACCCAAAGTGATGACCCGAGATTTTATTTCTGAATTGGATTATCAAAAAAATATTATCTCTGTCAAACAAATATTAAATGGCAAACTAGGAAATATCAAAAAAGCACTTAAAAAGGAAATGTATAAATGCTCCGAACTGAACCAGTTTGAGCAAGCCCAATCTTTTAAGGAAAAAATTGAAATTTTAGAAAATTATCAATCCAGATCTACCATTGTCAATCCAAAAATATCGGATGTAGAGGTTTACAGTATTATCAGTGATGAAAGCTATGCCTATGTGAATTTTTTGCAAGTTTCTCACGGCGCCATCATCAGAGCCCACACCCTTGAGTTGAAAAAAAAGTTAGCAGAAACAGATGCCGACCTCTTGGTTTTGGCCATTACAGAGCTCCGTCAAAGATTTCAACTGCAATCTAAAGAAATTTACTTGCCCTTTCCAATAGCATTAGGACTTGATTTAAAACTTACCATTCCCAAAGTTGGGGATAAAAAACAACTTTTAGACCTCTCATTAAGAAATGCCAAATACCAGCGTTTAGAAAAATTAAAACAAGTTAAAATTACCGATCCAGATCGGCATGTTAAACGTATTATGGCTCAGATGAAATCAGATTTAAGACTCTTGGAAGCTCCGACCCATATTGAGTGTTTTGACAATTCCAATATTCAGGGATCTCATCCGGTTGCCGCCTGCGTGGTTTTTAGAAATGCAAAGCCCAGCAAAAAAGAATACCGACATTTTAACATTAAAACCGTTGAGGGCCCAGATGACTTTGCCTCCATGACAGAGGTTGTTTATAGGCGTTACAAGCGAATGCTAGACGAAAATCAGCCACTGCCTCAGCTCATTGTAATCGATGGAGGGAAGGGACAGTTGTCAGCGGCTTTAAAAAGTTTGGATGCATTGGACTTGCGTTCAAAAATTGCTATTGTTGGCATCGCCAAAAGATTAGAAGAATTATTTTACCCAGATGACCCAATTCCACTATATTTAGACAAGAAAAGTGAAACTTTAAAAATCATTCAGCAGTTGAGAAACGAGGCCCATCGCTTTGGAATTGAACACCACCGCAACAAACGCAGTAAATCTGCGTTACAATCGGAGTTGGAATCTATCAGTGGCATCGGCGATAAAACACGGGTCCAATTACTCAAGGTCTTTAAATCGCCGCAGCGAGTCTCATTTGCCAAGTTGGATGAGTTAGAGCAAATTATCGGCTTGTCTAAAGCACAAAAAATTTATAATTATTACCATTCTAAAAATGAAACTTAACCCCAAATTATACATTATTAGTTGTTTGTTTAGCCTCGTTGGCTATGCCCAAAATCCCTCAGCAGACAATCCAAAAATTGGATTGGTTTTGAGCGGTGGAGGCGCCAAGGGCTTGGCTCATATTGGCGTACTCAAAGTCATTGACAGCCTGGGCGTTCGAATTGATTATATTGGAGGAACCAGCATGGGCTCAGCCGTTGGTGGATTGTATGCCGCGGGTTACACCGGCAAGCAATTGGACTCGATTTTCAGAGTCATTGATTTTGATGTATTGTTGGGAGACAAGGTACCACGTCCTTCTAAAACATTTCAAGAACGTAAAAACTCTGAAAAATACGGCGCGTCACTACCGCTAAAGAATTTTAAAATCCAATTGCCGTCTTCCATTTCTAGAGGTCAAAATTTATTCAATTTATTTACAAAACTCACACTTGATGTAAGTGCTATCCGTGACTTTAGTCAGCTTCCAATTCCCTTTTATTGTACCGCTACAGACATGGAGACAGGTGCATCTTTGATATTAGATTCTGGAAATTTGGCCGAAGCCATTACCATTAGCAGTACTTTACCAACTTTATTTCAGCCCCAAGAACGCGACGGGGCTATGCTGATGGATGGTGGAATTTCAAATAACTATCCCATAGAACATTTAAAATCAAAAAACTTGGATTATATCATTGGGGTCAGTGTAGAAGAAGATCTTTTGGCCAAGGAAGAGATCACTTCAATTTCAGACATCCTATCGCAAATAAATAATTTTAGATCTGCTGAGGAACTTAAAGATAAGATTAAACTGACCGATTTTTTTATTGAACCCAATGTGGATGATTTCACAATTATTTCATTTAATAAAGGTGCTGAGATTATCAAAAGAGGGGAGGCCTCTGTTGCTGTTGTTATGGAAGATCTGAAAGCTATTGCCAAATCACAGAATTTTCGAAAGGAACCAAAAAAAAATATAACTTTAGACTCTTTGAAGTTTAACAAGGTTCAAATTTTTGGCAACAAAAAGTATTCAGATTCATATATATTCGGGAAGTTGAGATTTCGCCGTGGTGAAATCATTAGTTTTGATGATTTTAGTAAAGGGGTCAACAATCTTTTAGCAACCAACAATTTTGATAGTTTTCGTTATAGTTTTTCTCCTCAAAATTCCAACGCTTATGATTTTACAGCCAATATAAAGGAAACAACCAACACAAGTTTGCTGAAATTTGGACTGCATTACGATCAAGTTTTAAAGAGTTCTGTGTTGTTAAACTTTACTCAGAAACAATTTTTATTACAAAACGACGTCTTGTCACTAGACCTTATACTGGGCGACAACTCTCGTTTTAATTTTGATTATTATATAGATAAGGGCTTTTACTGGAGCATTGGGTTTAACATAAAACGGACCACTTTTAAATACGACATCAACCCCTTGTTTTTTGACAGTTCTTTACCCACGCAAATAGACAGTGATATTCCGATTAGAATCTCAGATTTCACAACGGAATTTTTTGTTGAAACCCTGATAAAAAAGGATTTGTCTTTTAAATTAGGAGCCAGATTTAAACAACTAGCGATAGAGGCCTCGAGTCCCTCGCTTGTAAGTGTTTTCCAGACTTCTGAATATCAAATTGAAAACAGTGATTTTTTCAGTCTAAATTCAAGTTTGAAATACGATACTTTGGACAATGTGTTTTTCCCTAGCGACGGGCTGTTGTTTATGACTGCTAGTGAATTGTATTTATCGGCTTCTAACCATCAAAATTTTAGTCAGTTTTTGGCCATTAAAACAAACATCGCCAAAGCATTGGCTTTATCCAACAATTTTTCATTATTGGTTGGGATTGAAGGGGGTTTAAGGATTGGAAATGGCAATGTACCCGCTCTAAATTTTGGACTTGGTGGTTATGCCCACAACCATATAAATAATTATAGCAATATGTTTGGATACGATTTTTTTAGTCTTTCAGGGAATAGTTTTTTAAAGGCCTATTATAATATGGATTGGGAATTTTACAAGCGGCACCATCTCAACTTCTCAGCAAACTTTTCAAACATTGGAACTAATATTTTTGCCACCCAAGACTGGCTTGAGCTGCCTTCACACTCTGGTTTTGCAATCGGTTATGGATTGGAAACTATTTTTGGCCCCATAGAATTTAAATACCATTGGTCTCCAGAGAATAAGTTTAAAGGTGTTTTTGTCAATTTAGGGTATTGGTTCTAAAACCTATTGTTTTTTTTCTTAACTTTGGATATGACCCTGTATTGGAAAGATCTTTTATTGTTACTTCGTTTTCTTCTCAAGCGAAATCCTGAGTAGTTGTTCTCTTTGGGTTCTTTTCTGATCCCACCACTCTCACATAATTTCTTTCACATTAAATTCCTTTAAAATGCCTTTTTATCACAAACTTGGGGAGATTCCACCCAAGAGACACACACAATTTAACAATCCCAAAGGGGGCTTTTATTACGAACAACTCTTTGGAACTATTGGCTTCGATGGTATGGCCAGCACGGCCTATCACCTGCACCGCCCAACACAAGTAAAATCCATTGGTAAACAGTACAGCATTGCCCCAAAAGTTGCTGTTTCAAACAACATTCAATCGCATCGATTGCGCGGATTTGAAGTGGCGCAAAAAAAAGATTATTTAGAGAGTCGCAGCGTGGTACTTACCAANGCTGATTGCAACATTATATTGGCAGCACCCCAAACTTCTTTNACCGANTATTTTTATAAAAATTCTGATGCAGATGAACTTATTTTTATCCATAGGGGNTCAGGAACACTTAGAACCATGTTTGGGAACTTAGCCTTTAAATATGGAGATTATTTAGTGGTCCCAAGAGGGGTCATCTACCAAATTGAATTTCAGACAAAAGACAACCGGCTTTTTATTGTTGAATCTTACAGCCCCATTTATACACCCAAGCGCTATCGCAATTGGTTTGGTCAACTCTTGGAACAGGCCCCTTATTGTGAGCGGGACATTCGCCGCCCTGCAATGCTTGAAACCCATGATCAAGTCGGGGATTTTACCATCAAAATAAAAAAGAAAAATGAAATCATTGAGATGGTTTATGCTTCTCACCCATTTGATGTAGTTGGATATGATGGCTATAATTATCCCTATGCATTTTCCATTCACGATTTTGAGCCCATCACCGGTAGAATTCACCAACCCCCTCCGGTCCATCAAACTTTTGAAACCAATGCCTTGGTCGTTTGTAGTTTTGTACCCCGCCTTTACGACTATCATCCGAAAGCAGTCCCAGCGCCCTACAATCACAGCAATATTGACAGCGATGAGGTTTTGTATTATGTCGATGGTGATTTTATGAGTCGAAACGATGTTAAAGCGGGCCATATTTCCTTGCACCCCGCAGGCATTCCCCACGGTCCCCACCCAGGAGCTATGGAGCGCAGCATTGGCCTTAAAGACACTAGAGAATTAGCTGTAATGGTCGATACTTTTAAACCCCTTCAGCTCACTGAAGAAGCCCTTAAAATTTCTGACGATGGTTATTACCAATCGTGGTTAGAAAAAAAGACTTAACCTTAAATTTTAGTTATGAGTAAATCCACAGAATCTACAGACCTCGGTCTAAAGAAAATTTTCGCTGGTGCCCAAGATTTTTTACCTCTTCTTGGTACCGATTATATAGAACTTTATGTAGGCAATGCCAAACAAGCGGCCCACTTTTATAAAACGGCCTTTGGGTTTCAGTCCTTGGCTTATAAAGGATTGGAGACCGGTTCAAAAGACAAAGTTAGCTACGTCTTAAAGCAAGGTAAAATAAGATTGATCCTCAGCACCCCACTTCACAGTAAATCCCCGCTCAATGCGCATTTGAGAAAACACGGCGATGGCGTAAAGGTCATTGCGCTTTGGGTTGAGGATGCAAAGAAAGCTTATTTAGAGACCACAAAACGGGGTGCTAAATCTTATTTCTCTCCTAAAACAGATCGGGATGAATTTGGTGAGGTGGTCAGTTCTGGGATTTATACTTATGGCGAAACAGTCCATATATTTGTAGAGCGAAAAAATTACAATGGGGTATTCCTACCAGGATTTGTTACTTGGAAATCCAATTACAACCCCCCAGCTGCTGGTTTAAAATATGTGGATCACATTGTTGGTAATGTAGGTTGGGGACAAATGAATACTTGGGTTCAATGGTATGAGAAGGTGATGGGCTTTGTTAATTTCTTATCCTTTGACGACACGCAAATTCACACCGAATATTCAGCACTTATGAGCAAAGTGATGAGCAATGGGAACGGCCGCATTAAATTCCCGATCAATGAGCCTGCCAAAGCTGAAAAGCGGTCTCAAATTGAGGAGTATTTAGATTTTTATGAAGATTCTGGAGTACAACACATCGCCGTAGCTACAGATGATATCATTGAGACCGTAAAACATTTGCGTAAAAATGGCGTACAATTTCTTCCCCCACCTCCCGAAGCTTATTACCAAGCCATCCCGGGGCGACTTGGCTCCCATATGAAACTCATGAAAGAGAACGTTTCTGCCCTGCAAGAACTTTCTATTTTGGTGGATGCAGACGAAGAGGGTTATCTATTACAAATTTTTACCAAGCCTCTAGAAGACCGTCCCACCTTGTTCTTTGAAATTATACAGCGCATGGGAGCAAAGGGATTTGGAGCGGGTAATTTTAAAGCGCTTTTTGAATCTATTGAAAGGGAGCAGGCTAACAGAGGAACTTTGTGAGTTTTAGTTTATAAATAGATTTAAACTTACTTTTTGTTTTGGAATAATAATTGCAAATTTGTATAGAGTACAAATACGCATCCAGTTCTATGAAGTTAATTTTAGCATCCTTTTTAATCTTTTGTGGTCTTTATACTTCCAGAGCACAACAGGAATCTTCATTTCAAGCAGGTGAGTGGCTAAAATTTAAATTAAATTACAGCGGTTGGGTCAAGGCAGGCAATGCGACTTTAGAAGTCAAAGACGCCAACTACAAAGACCGCTCAGTTTTTCATGTAATTGGAAAGGGTTGGACGACTGGCGCCATCAAATGGTTCTTTAAAGTCGAAGACCGCTACGAAAGTTATTTTGACAAAGTCTCAGGTAGACCTTATAAATTTATTCGAAAAATCAATGAGGGTGGGCATAAAAAAAATAGAGTTGTAGAATTTGATTACAATAAAAATTTAGCAGTTGTCAATGACTTGAGGCATCAGACTAAGAAGACTGTTAAAATCAAAGCAGATATCCAAGATATGGTTTCTGCTTATTACTATTTGAGAGATCATTATGACACTCAAAAAATAAAAGTGGGCGAGGTTGTTAAATTAAATATGTTTTTTGACAACGAAATTTTTGGATTTAAACTTAAATTTCTTGGCCGTGAGACCATAGAAACTAAATTTGGAAATATTAATTGTCTAAAATTTCGACCTTATGTACTTGCAGGGCGTGTTTTTCACGAAGAAGAAAGTGTAACTTTGTGGGTCACTGCTGATCAAAATAAAATTCCGATCAAAATAAAAGCAGACCTGAGAGTTGGTTCTATAAGATCTGATCTTGAAGCTTTTAAAGGATTAAAATATCCCTTTAAAATTCAACTTTAACCAATGTGTATGAAGCAATCAAAAACAGATGAGCTCATTGAAGCTCTGGAAAAAAAATACAGCGCCACTGGCCAGGACAAAGACAACTGCTTAGAAGGTCTGCTGCACAGTAAACCCATGAATTATTGGGACTATATCCATACGGATGCGCTTCTAAATTTACAAATTCAGCGCACCCATTTTCCTGACGAGATGGTGTTTATTGGTTACCATCAAATCAATGAATTAATTTTTAAAATGATTTTATGGGAACTTCAGCAAGTGGCAGAAGCTTTGGTTTTAGAAGTTGATTTCTTTACAAACAAACTGATGCGTGTCACCCGTTATTTTGATATGTTGACTTCTTCATTTAGCATTATGCAAGAAGGAATGGACGTAGAACAGTACAATCAATTTAGACATACACTTGCTCCTGGTAGTGGATTCCAGAGTGCCCAATACCGAAAAATTGAATTCGCTTCAACAGAACTCATCAACCTTATAGACCCCCGTTACAGAGCCGATATTGACAGGAATACGCCTTTTGAACACGCCTTAGAACATCTGTATTGGCAGGCAGCAGGCAAGGATTATAAAACTTCTAAAAAATCTATTTTACTTTCTAATTTTGAGGCCCGTTACAAGGAGGAATTTATCACCTTTATGAAAGTCTACAACACCAAGAATCTATGGTCACGCTACAAGGAACTCTTAGAAAAAGATCAAAAAAATCCAGACATCATAAAAGCGATGAGACACTATGATTACACGGTCAACATCACTTGGGTGATGGGGCATTTTAAGGCTGCCAAACACTATATCCTAGCCGCCTCCGGCGATGGTGAAGCCACTGGGGGCAGTCAGTGGCAAAAATACATGCACCCAAAATACCAAAAGAGAATATTTTTCCCAGAACTATGGACTGCCAAAGAAAAAGACACTTGGGGACATGAGCTTGAAAATTAATCCAGCGCTTTTTAACACTAAGCTCTTTCTTTACGGCTTTGTGATAGCGGTATTGTATGGCATTGTCAAAGGCTGTTCAAATGAAGCTCCCGAAACGATTTTACAAACTGAATCTACGGTCTCTGAAAATAATAAATTTGGCTATAATTTCAACAATTATAGCGTGGTCTATGACACCATTAAAAGAGGAGATAGTTTTGGTAAAATTTTAGAAGACAACCATCTTTTTTATCCCCAAATACACTACATCACAGAGGCGACCAAGAAAGTTTTTGACATCCGACAGATGAGAATAGGAAAGCCTTATATTTTATTATTTTCCAAGGACAGTTCCAATGAGCTTTTGGCCTTTATTTACGAGGAGAATAGAATTGAGTATTTGGTGGTCGAATTTTGTGATACGATCAAAGCTTATAAAGATCGCAAGCCCGTTAAAGTAGTCGAAAAAGAAGCTTTTGGAGTGATTGAAAATAACCTTTCAGAAACAATGGAAGCTCAAGGTCTGCCCATACAACTAATTTATGATATGTCAGACGATATTTATGCCTGGACCATTGATTTTTTTAGACTCCAAAAAGGGGACAACTTTAAAGTTATTTATAAACAGCGATTCGTTGAGGACAGCATTTATGCGGGTATTGAAACTATAGAAGCCGCTTATTTTCAGCACAAAGGCGAAGCTATATACGCTTTTAATTATCTCACGCCGGATTCCAAAAACAGCACTGATTATTATGACGATTCTGGGAAGAGTCTTCAAAAAGCATTTTTAAAAAGTCCAATAAAATTTAGCCGAATCTCCTCACGGTACAATTTAAAACGCCGTATCAAGCTTTACGGTAACAGAGTAAGACCTCACAAAGGAACCGATTTTGCAGCGGCTGTTGGAACGCCTATTTTAGCGACTGCCAGCGGAACTGTAGTGGAATCAGCACGTCGCGGAGGCAATGGTAATTATGTGAAAATTAGACACAATGCGACCTATTCAACTCAATATTTGCACATGAGCAGACGCCTCGTAAAAGTGGGCGATTTTGTCAAACAAGGGGATGTGATTGGAAAAGTTGGGATGACAGGCAACACCAGTGGACCCCATGTTTGTTATCGATTTTGGAAAAATGGCCGCCAAGTAGACCCTTTTCGGCAAAAGCTTCCAGACGCAAAAGCACTTTCAGATGTCTATAAACCCGATTTTCTTGATTATATTGCACCTTTAAAACAACAGCTGGATTCAATTAATTAACCTATTTAACTTTAATGAGTTTAAAATCTATCAACCCAAAACAAACGCTTGCTTGGAAAAAATTGCAAGCTCATTTTGATACCATCAAAGATGAGCATATGTCTAAATGGTTTTCCAATAATCCCAACCGTCCCTCAGAGATGAGTGTTGAATGGGATGATTTTTATTTAGATTTCTCAAAAAATAGAATCACATCCGACACCCTATCACTCTTAAAAGATTTGGCAGAAGAAGTTCAATTAAAGGATGCTATTTCACAGTATTTTAAGGGACAAAAAATCAATAAAACGGAAGGCAGGGCTGTTTTGCATACTGCTCTTAGAGCCCCTAAAAATGCTCACGTTTTATTTGAAGGCGTCGATGTCATACCCGATATATACGATGTTAAAAATAAGATCAAGCAGTTTTCGGAAGCGGTAATTAGTGGCGATAGAAAAGGCTTTACGAATAAGGTTTTCACCGATGTTGTTAACATTGGCATTGGCGGATCTGATTTGGGCCCAGCCATGGTTGTGGACGCCCTCTCTTACTATGGCAACCATTTAAAGCTACATTTTGTAAGCAATGTGGATGGTGATCACGTCAATGAGATTTTAAAAAAATTAAACCCCGAAACCACAGTATTTGTCATTGTATCTAAGACATTTACAACCCAGGAAACTCTTTCTAATGCCACCACAATCAAGCAGTGGTTTTTAAAAAATGCCACTCAGGCTGATATTGCCAAACAATTTGTAGCAGTATCTACCAATATTGAGAAAGTGAAGGCCTTTGGGATTGACCCCCAAAATATTTTTCCTATGCGGGACTGGGTTGGAGGTCGTTTTTCTTTGTGGAGTGCTGTTGGATTGAGCATCAGTTTAGCCGTCGGTTTTGACCATTACCAGGCGATGCTTAAAGGCGCATATAAAATGGATGAACATTTTAAGGAGGCTCCTTTTGAACAAAACATTCCCACTTTATTGGCAATGCTCAGCATTTGGTACAACAACTTTTTTAAAGCCGAAAGTGAGGCGGTTATTCCATACACTCAATATTTAAATCAGTTTGCTACCTATTTACAACAAGCCATTATGGAGAGTAATGGAAAGAGTGTTGACCGCAATGGCCAAAGAGTGGAATACCAAACAGGAAATCTCATTTGGGGGGAGCCAGGTACCAACTCCCAGCACGCCTTTTTTCAATTGATTCATCAAGGCACCAAATTAATCCCAGCAGATTTTATTGGATTTGCAAAGTCATTACACGGCAACCAAGACCACCAAGACAAATTAATGTCTAATTTCTTTGCACAAACCGAAGCTTTGTTAAACGGTAAATCAGAAGCAGCTGTTCTCAAAGAAGGAGTAGCAACAGCAGTAGTTCCCTACAAAATTTTTGAAGGTAACCGTCCCACCAACACCTTTCTTATCAATCAATTAACGCCTGAAAGCTTGGGCAAACTCATTGCCATGTATGAGCATAAAATTTTTGTTCAAGGCATTGTTTGGAATATCTATAGTTACGATCAATTTGGGGTGGAGTTAGGAAAGCAATTGGCTGGAAAAATTTTAAGAGAATTTTCTGAAGAAAACAAGGCTGAACACGATGCATCAACCAAAAATCTTATTGCCCGCTATAAAAGCATTCGATAGCACGGGAAAGGCCTATAGCCGTATTTAAATTTAGGAACGAACGAATTTTATTGTAAAAATTCTCGTAATTTTAAGTTCAATATTAAAGGAGTTTTATGATCAAATCGCTACATTCATATTGGGCTTATTTAGTTTTGCTGCTGTTGTTATTGGCAGTTTACAGAGCCCTTTATGGCGCTATTTCAAAAAAGGAATATACCCCTAAAATGTTTCAAGTGGCTTTATTCACACTCATTGTTACACATATACAATTGCTAATTGCCCTTTTACTGTACTTTACTTCCAACCGCTTCTTCTTATGGTTTGATTTGGGAATTTCAGAGGTTATGAGAATCCCTATTCATCGCTTGTATTTGGTCGAGCACCCCCTTGTGAATATCCTAGCAGTTGTTCTGATTACGCGCGGATATTCTAAACATAAAAAAAAGCGGCTTTCAAACCCCAAATACAAAACTCTCGCGGTTCATTACACCCTTGCTTTGATTTTGATTCTTTCAAGAATTCCATGGAGCGCATGGTGGTTTTTATAATTTTTTTAATTTAAATAATAGTTTAATTTTTTTAAAAATGAAGTTTTTCAAATTATTCTTATTTGTGTTTTCAGTGATTCCTGCCCAAGAAGCATATGAGCATATCCCTTGGAATTTAGAGGGCGCCCAAGAACGTATAAACACCCATAGAAAAGGGACAGCCAAAATTCAATTCTTGATGGAGGATAAGGTCCTAAACAATACTGCGGAATTAAATTTTGAACTGCTCAGCCACGAGTTTAATTTCGGCGTTTCCATGACCCAAGCAGGAAGTTTGGCCAAAACCCCTTATTTTGAAAAATACAAGCACTATACCAAGGCGCTTTTCAACTTTGTGACAGTTGGTTTCTACTGGGCTGCATATCACAAAGAACGAAAAGACCTAGACCGCTTTGATGCTTATTTAAAAGGCAATATCAAATGGGCTTTGGAAAACAATATTAAAGTCAAAGGGCACCCTTTGCTCTGGCATGAATCTTTGCCAAAGTGGGTTGTTAATTTTAAGGATTCAGAACAACTTGATTCCATCATTAAAAATAGAATTCGATATTTAATAGCGTCTAATCCTGAAATAAAATACTGGGATGTATACAATGAACCCGTCGCAGTTTTTAAAGAGCATGTTTCTCCAAGTGGTGTAACGCGTTGGGTTAGCTATAAGGGAGGAGTTGAAAACGCAATGAAGGATCTTTACGATTTTGTCAACTCAGTAGATTCTACAAAAATATACACCAATAACCACTACAATCCCTCAGAACCTTCTTTTTTAGCCCTTAATAAATATTTTAGTGACCACGGGGTGGAATATGATGCCGTTGGAATGCAGGCGCATATGCAAACCAATGCAGGCGTATTGTCTGAGGACGCTTTGTGGAAACTGCTCACGGATTACGAAATTTTGGGTAAGGATATTCAATTTACAGAACTTACAGTTACCAGTTCTCGACGCTTTAACGATTGGCGAGACCACCAAGTCTTTTTAAAGCAGCGAACCGAAAAAATAAAAAAGGGTCAATCCATGAATTTACCAAGTTTGCCTGAGTACGAAAACTACCAATCAGATTATATCAAGGATTTTTACACCCTTGTCTTTAGCCATCCCAGTGTGACTTCTTTGACTTTTTGGAACCTGACCGACCGAAATGCCTGGCGGGGTCATGCCGGCGGATTATTGGATGAAAATTTAGAACCTAAAAAGGCTTATTACACCTTAAAAGACCTGATTAAAAATAAATGGAGCACCAAGGTTGTAAAGACAATAGCGTTGGGAGAGACAGTCTCTTTTAATGGATTTTACGGAGATTACAGCGGTGAAATAGTTGTTGATGGAACCCCTTATGATATAAAATTTACACATTCCAAAAAAAGTACAGCGCCTATTTCGGTACGTTTAACCAAGCCAGAGTAGACAGTGCTAGCTTTGCACCTTGTACTTTTAGAGTTGATTCAAAACCACAACTCACGGTTTTAATTTCTAAAATTGAAAATTAAAAAGTAATATTACTCAATCTCTTTGATGAGATGGACAAAAACGGGAAAGTGATCACTGTATCCGTCTGTAAAACCACCCCACGAAAAACTTCGAAAAGGATAGCCTTTGTACTGGCCTTTTTTTGTGATTAGAAATTGTGCATTGAAGATGCCTGCTTTGTAAAATCTATAAGAGGAATAGTCCTCCTCAAGCAATGGTTTTGAAACGATAATTTGGTCGAATAAACTCCAAGCGTCTCTATAGGCGTTGGACCCCAAGCCTTTTTTAAAAAAGCCTTCCATGGGGTTGTAAAGTTCTTTAAAATCTACTTTTTTCTTATCGCCTTTGGTTTTCAAGACCTTTTTTAAACTAGAATTGGTGGGATTGTCATTGAGATCACCCATCACAAATATTTTCGCATAGGGATCTTGTGTCTGAATGGAGTCTACAAGCCGTTTATTAACCGCTGCGGCCGCTTCGCGTTTGGAACGGCTTCTGGCTTCTCCACCACTTCTAGAGGGCCAATGGTTGACAAGTACGTGAATTAAATCATCTTCCAGGAATCCACTTACCAACAAAACATCTCTGGTGTAGTCGCGACCATCTGAACTGTTATCTCTGAGTTTTGTTGGGTGGGCACTGGAACTTAATGGCCGAAATAAGTCTTTTTGGTACATCAGTGCCACATCGATGCCGCGTTCATCTGGTGACTCATAGTGTACAATGCCATAATTTTTTGAAATAAGTGCCGGATCATTGGCTAAGTCTTCAATGACAGCGCGGTTTTCAACCTCACAAATCCCGATGACTGCAGGAGCATTTCTTGAAGTTTCAGCACCAATTTTTGAAATGACATCCGCCATATTTTGAACCTTTTTTTTGTAAATCTCAGTACGTGCTGTTTTTAATTCCATCATTGGACTCCGTTCGTCAAATTTTCTAGGGTCATTGATAGTGTCAAATAAGTTTTCTACATTGTAGAAAGCAATGGTATGTACTTTGAAAGTGCGTTTGCTTTGCGCCTCAATTTTTGAAATGAAAGCAAATAAAAAAAGCATTATGAGTCCTTTGCAATGAGTTTTGTATTTCAGTTTCAACACTTTGATAAAATTGATGATTAATTAACAGCCCAAAAGTATAAATTTAAAAATAAGTAACGTACTTTTGTTTGAGATATATGCAGCTGTATTTCAATAAAATTAATCAATTATGAAAAAACAACTTTTGAGCTCTTTGCTTGTCTGTTTTGCCACCGCTTACGGATTTGCTCAACAAACCAGCATACGTGGCGTTGTCAAGGACATGCTAACGGCTCAGCCCGTCGACGGGGCAATGGTTCAATTGGAAGGGACGGATTTGACCGCCCTAACGGATGCTGAGGGATCATTTGTATTTCTTTTGGATGTGCCCAATGGGGAACAGCTGTTGCTAATCACCAAAAATAATTTTTTGACTGCCCGCTATCCCATTGTAGTCGTGTATGGTGAGACCTTAAGTCTACCAGATTTAATGCTGCAGTCCGACACTTCTAATGATGAACTATTCACCATCACGCTATCAGATGATGAACTCAACGACGACAGCAGTGGTGCAGATAATATATCTGGGTTGCTTTCTGCATCTCAAGACATCTTTCAACGCGCTGCCGCTTTTGAATTTAGCCAGTCTTTTTTCAGACTTCGCGGGCTCAACACCGATAACGGAACGGTCCTTATGAACGGGATTGAAATGAATAAAATATTTGACGGCCGTCCACAATGGAGCAATTGGGGTGGTCTCAACGATGTCCTAAGAAGTCAAGAGCTCAGCACGGGTCTGGCGCCTTCTGCCTTCACTTTTGGCGGATTATTGGGGTCTACAAATATTAATTTAAGGGCTTCTAATTACAGGTCTGGTGGTCGCGTTACTTATTCCTCTTCTAACAGAAGTTACACCAATCGCTTGATGGCCACTTATGCCTCAGGAATGTTGGATGGCGGCTGGGCTTACGCCTTCACTTTGGGCAGACGTTGGGGTAATGAGGGCTTTCAGGACGGAACATTTTATGATGCCAACTCCTTTTTTGTTTCCGTTGAAAAGAAAATAAATGACAAGCACAGTTTGAATCTCGTTGGATTTTACACCCCCAATCGCCGCGGAAAATCCTCACCCAACACCCAAGAGGTCTTTGATTTAAAAGGCACTACCTACAACGAATATTGGGGCTGGCATGACGGTGAGAAGCGTAATTCTAGGATTCGGCGCATTGCAGAACCTGTGATCATGCTAAACCATTACTGGGATCTTACTGAAAAAACAACTTTAAATACAAATTTGGCCTATCAGTTTGGAGAACTGGGGAACAGCCGCTTGGATTATGCTGGAGGTGCCAATCCAAGTCCTGCCTATTACCAACAGCTTCCAAGTTACTTTTTAGCGGATGATGACGGACCAGATTATGCTGGAGCCTACCAAGCTGAGCAGTCTTTTCGCAGCGGGGGACAAGTCAATTGGAATCGTATTTATGATGCGAACTTAACCAATAATATCAACGGTGATTATGCCGCATATGTTTTATACGAAGACCGTAGTGATGATCGGCAATTTACAGCCAATACCATCTTAGAATCTACACTCTCCGACAATGTATCCCTAAACGCCGCAGTCAATTACAAGCGTCTAAAGTCTCATAATTTTGCAGAGATCACAGATATGTTGGGCAGTAATTCAGGCTATTTGAATATTGATTCCTTTGATCAAGTGCAGTTTGATTTGCAAAATCCTGATCGAATTGTAGGGGAAGGTGATACTTTTCGTTACAATTACAATATTGAGGCGAATGTTTTGAGCGGCTTTGCGCAAGCTCAATTTAAATATAATAAGTTTGATTTCTTCTTGGCGGGCTCCTATACAGCAACCGAATACCAACGCGAAGGACTTTACCAAACAGAAACTTATGCCGACAACTCATTGGGCAAAGGCCGTAAGCTTTCCTTTGGCGGCATTGGAGCCAAGGGTGGCTTTACTTATAAATTTTCTGGGAAACATATTTTTAATGTGAATGCAGGCTATTTGACCAAAGCACCATCCATTAGGAATACTTTTACAAATGCTCGTGAGAACCACGCTATTGTTGGAGACGTTACAGGGATTGATATCACTGAGGAAAAAATCAACTCTTTTGATGCCAATTATATTTTTAGATCGTCTAGTGTAAAAGCCAGATTGACCGCTTATTACACTCAAATGCAAGACGCCAATGAGATTTCATTTTATTTTGCTGATGGCATCAGTGGTGTTGACGAGGGAACAGCTTTTGTTCAGGAAATTTTACAAGGGATAGACAAAACCCATATGGGTATTGAATTTGGAATGGAAGCCCAAATAACGCCCACCATTAAGCTCACAGGCGTGGCCTCTGTAGGTCAATTTACTTACGATAACAACCCGAATTTAGTTTTGACATCCAGTGACTTTGTAAACGGTCTTAATTTTAGAGAATCTGGTTTAAAAGATTATCGCATTGCTGCAGGTCCTCAACAAGCAGCCTCTATTGGTTTTGAATACAGAGATCCCAACTATTGGTGGTTTGGAACCACTGCCAATTTCTTCGCTGACACCTATGTAGATGTCTCTCCACTGACCAGAACGGAAAACTTTTTCACAGATACGGATGGACTGCCCTTTAGCGACTATGATCCCGACTTGGCCAGAGAACTGCTGCGTCAGGAGCGGTTTGAAGACTATATGGTCATTAATGCCATTGGTGGGAAGTCTTGGAAAATTGGCGATAAATACATTAGCCTATTTGTCAGCCTCAATAATATTTTTAATCAAAAATTTAAATCGGGTGGCTTTGAACAGGGCCGCGCTGCCAATTACCGCTCTCTGCAAGAAGATGCTGGAAATCCAAAACGCGTTTTTGGTCCAAAATATTGGTACGGCCGTGGACCAACCTATTTCTTAAACCTGAATTACAGATTTTAAAAAAAAACTAAAAATGAACCTTAATTTTAATCCAATGAAAACAATAAACTTTAAACCATTTGCTGCAAGCATTTTTATTTGTTTTGCAATGCTCGCTTGTGTACAAGACGACGACTTTGCTGTTCCTTCAAGCCTAGGGACTGAAGAAAATGAAAATTTAAATGCACTTTTACAGGATATTGATCAAAATGTTATTCAATTGGTTTCTGTTGAATATGTTAAGAGTTTGTATAATGGACAGATAACTCTTATAGAGTCTGACTTGGCAGTCAAAGGCTTTGTGTCTTCATCGGATGCTACAGGTAACTTTTATAAAGAATTTTATCTTCAAGACGCCTCAGAAAATCCAACAGCTGGGATTGGGGTTTATTTAAATCAAGTGGACAGCTACAACCAGTTTAATTTAGGTAGAGAAGTTTATATAAACTTAAAGGGGCTGTATGTTGGAGAGAATGCTTCTGAGGTTATTACCATTGGAGGTTCTGAAGATGGGAGTCGAGTCGGCATCATTAATGCCTCACAAATACCATTGCACATAATGAGATCAGCAACCACAGAAACCATGGTGCCAATGGTGGTTGGTCTTTCAAATGTAGACGATTCTCATATGGGGCTGTTGGTATCTTTTGAAAGTGTACAATTTCCAATGGGCTTGGCAGGTCAACCTTATGTTGATCCTTATGATGATTATGATACGCTTCGTCCATTGATCAGCTGTCTCAACGGGGCTGAGTTTTTTGTAGAAACAAGCTCTTTTGCAGCCTTTAATCAAGAGTCTTTACCAACCGCTGGTAGAGGAACAATTACGGGTGTTATTTCTAAAAGTTATGGGGGCGATGACAGGGTGATGATGCTCAATACAACAGACGATGTCCTATTTAATGACGCTCGATGTGATCCCGTTTTTGAAGAATCATTCAATACTGCTACAGACAATACAAATTTAAATATTTCCAATTGGATCAATTATGCAGAGTTGGGGAGTGAATTGTGGACAGAACAAGTTTATGGTGGCAATGGATATGCAGAATTTACGGCTTATGCCACTAGCGAATCCTCCAACATTGGTTGGCTAATTTCACCTGGGATTGACATGGATGCACAAGAAGGGGAGGTTTTAAATTTTCAAACAGAGTATGCTTATCCAGATTCAGGGCATTATCCTTTAGAGGTTTTTGTGTCAAGCAATTTTAACGGTCAAGAATCAGGAATCGCCACTGCGACATGGGAACCCTTATCGGACGTCTTTATTGCCCATCCAGACAATACAGACAGTTGGTTTACATGGGTAGATTCGGGGGTTGTTGATTTATCCTCTTACTCTGGAACTTTATATGTAGCCTTTAAATATACGGGCAGTGATACCTCCAATCAAAATTCAACCATTCACGTTGATAATGTCATTGTGTCGGTACCCTAGTTTAAAATATTAAATTTTAAAAACCTGTGAGCAATCACAGGTTTTTTTATACTTTCTTATTATGTATCTCTTTGATCAGCTTTATGTTTCAGTTTATCAGAAAGTCAAAAAACACAAGCCAAAGCTAGCGGCCAAAGCGGCTCGTTTTTATGTTTCCCTTCTTCAAATAGGATTGCTTCTTTTAGTGGGCGTTTTTTTTATGAAGTTCAGTAAGCAAATGAAAATGAATTTTTTAACCACTCCCAACGCCTGGCTATTGTTTGTGGGAATTACAATGGTTGTTCTATTTAAAAATTGGATGGGCTACAGTGGAAAGAAGCGCTCTATTCTGTTTTCTAAAGCATCTAAACCAGTTGCGAAACATTCTTTATTGTCGCTTGTTGTTTTCCAGCTCTTAGTTTATGCATTGACTTTTATAGTGTCCAAAGCGGCATAAAAAAACCTCCACATAGTGGAGGTTTAAAAAATTAATATTTATTATTTGTTGTTTGGATTGCCTTCTAAAATAATGAATTCTGAACGGCGGTTCATTTGATGTTCTTCTTCGCTGCATCCAGAGCCGCAGTCATTAACTGGCATGGCCTCGCCCATTCCAACACCACTTATTCTATTGGCATCAACGCCTTGAGCAATGACATATTGAGCTGTTGTTAGCGCACGTCTTTCAGAAAGACTTTGGTTGTATTTGGCGCTGCCTCTGGCATCTGTGTGAGACTCTGCGCGAATGACAATAGATTCGTATTTTGTCATAAGCTGTACCAACTTATCCAATTCAAAGGCCCCTTGTGCTGTGATGTTAGACTTGTCAAAATCGAAATAAATGGGGTTTAAGAGGACTTTATCGGCAAGGATTATTTCGTCTATTGGGTCTAATAAAATTTCAAGACTCACTTCCTCGTCACTTGTTCCCTCTACATTAGCTGAACCACTTTCATAAGCTTCCTTGGATGCCGTTAAATACAGATTCGTGTTACATTCAATAATATAATTTACCTCGCCAGTTTCAGAAGACATTTTAGTACCAATAATATTTCCTTCTGTGTCAGTGATATTTACAGACGTATTGCTGAGCGCAAGACCTGTTTTGCTGTCTTTTATCAAAACAGTTACCAATACATCGCAAATGGGCTGTAGCACTTTAACAATATAAACATCGTCACTCCCAGCGCCACCTTCGCGGTTGGACGAGACCAAACCCTCTCCAGTTTCGTTGTTTATGCTAAAGGCAAAATCATCAGCATTTCCATTGACGGGGATCCCTACGTTTCTAATTGGGCCCACTTTTCCATCAACAAGCTTGGTAAAAAACACATCCATACCTCCCAAACCTAAATGTCCGTCTGAAGAGAAATAAAGTGTATTGTCTGCACTTACAAAAGGAAACATTTCCTGCCCCTCTGTATTTAGCTTTTGACCTAAATTACTTGGCTTACCTACAGAACCGTCTTTATTAATTGGGGCCATATAAATATCAAATTTCCCCATACCGCCGGCCATATCGGATGCAAAGAATAGAAGTTTTCCATCTGGGCTGACAGCAGGATTTTTAACGGAGTAATTCTCAGAGTTTAAGGAAAGCGCTTCCCCTTTAGACCAAACCCCAGAATCTTTAGAAGATTTGTAAAGGTTTAAAACGCTGTACTTATTTCTCGATAAGGAGTCTCTTTCAAAGATTTTGTCAAAGTAACTTTCTCTTGAAAAATACATGGTTTTTCCGTCAGCCGAAAAAGAAACAAGCCCTTCGTGATATTTAGTATTGATTGTTTCTAAGGGCAGGGGTGTTTGAAAAGACCCATCCTTATTTTGGGCCGCTGCATAAAGGTCAAGGAAAGGCTCTTGGTTCCATCCATAGTTTTTACCACGGTCGTTTCTTGCAGAAGCAAAGTATAATTTGCCGTCGTTAAGGGTGCCTCCAAAATCAGAATATCCAGAATTTATACCCGCATCTTGTAAATTATACTTTTTTCCTTTTTCAAGAATTTTTGGAAGATAGTTTGGATTTTCTAAAAATGTAATGGCCCTGTGGTCAGCAGGTCGCATGGCTGCAAATTTTGCCATTTGCTCATTGGAGTTTTTATACTTACCATTGGCCTTAAGCATTTGAGCGTATTTGAAAACAGTTTCAGGACTTTCCGAAGTGTCCAAAGCTTTTGCATAGTATTTTTCAGCCTCGACGGTTTTGTAAATATTGTAATAAGCCTCTGCGAGTTGTCTGTAAACATAGGCGCTACTTTCCCCTTTAGAAAGTAATTTTTCATATTCTTCTGCAGCTTTTACAAATTCAAATTTTGAAAAGAGTTTATCCGCTTTTTTCGTTGTTTTTGATTGCGCATTGGCAAATAAGCCGGTGAATAAAATGATAATAAATATTGAAGTGTAATTTTTCATGATAATATACTTAGCTTAAATTTAGAAATAACGTGGCGATCTTGAGACTTTAGATGAAAAGTTGAAATCGTAATTGATAAAAACTTCATGAGATGAGTTTGTTACAATGTCCAAACCAGAATTGATGGCGTCGTAAGCATAGCCAATTCTTAAATCCTTTGTGACTTGAAAGTTAATCATGGCACTAAAAGAGTCATCCAATCTGTATCCAACACCAAACTCTACCAAATCATACATAAATAAATTGGCATTTAAATCATAACTTACAGGCGCATCAAAAGCATATTTAAGCAGCGCATGCGGCTTGAGCTTGAAATTCTCTGACAAATCAAACACATAACCTGCCGCCGTAAATAAGTGTTCTGATTCTGAGCCTATCTTTGTACCATTAGCATCCAAATGTACACCATTGAGAATGTTTGGTACAGAAATAGAAATATAGTATTTATTGGGCTTGTAAAAGTAAACTCCAGCTCCAATATTTGGTGTTGTTTCATTAATGGCATTGGCAAAGAAAGGATCGCTTAAATCTACAAGAGTGATCTGACTTTCCGCAATGGCAATATCGTGAAAGGTAAATCCCCCTTTGACTCCAAAAGCCAAGCGAGTTTCCATCCCCAATGGGATGGTATATGAGGCATCGACGTAGGCATTGGTTTCCTCAACGGGACCAATTTTATCAGAAATGACGGAGAGGCCAAGCGCCAATTGTTTTCCAACCGGTGAGTGAATGTTAAAAGTAAAGGTTTCTGGGCCTCCATCTAAACCAACCCATTGACTTCTATAAAGCGCGCCAACAGACAACCCTTCTGAGATGCCTGCATAAGCAGGGTTGATAATATTCATGTTGTACATATATTGCGTGTATTGCGGATCTTGCTGGGCAGAGATTTGCTGGGCAATCAGTACCGTAAAAAATAGTAATATTAACTTTTTCATTGCGTTATAATTTTTTTATGGTTAGTAATTAAGATATATCCAGCTGGTAATTGGCTCTCTGTCTGAAGCAAATTGAATGACATAGAAATAGGTTCCTACTGGGAGTAATCCATCAGAAGAACCACTTCCGCCACTGGCGTCTTGACCACACCATTGATCAGTATAGTCATTCAATTCAAATACTTTGACTCCGTATCTGTTGTAAACTTCAGCTTTTACAATATCCTCTTGTGCTTCCAAATGGTCCAAAATTAGACAATCGTTTAAACCATCTCCATTGGGAGAGATACCCTGGGGGATATCGCGACAATTTTCGTTCATAAAAGTATCTATAGTTATCGTCGTCTCGGTGGAACAATTTGAACTGGTATCAGTCACTACCACCAATACAGAATCAAACCCAAATTCTTGGCTGTGTGTAAAAGTACCCGAACTGTCCCCCTCTAAAACTGGAATACCGTCAATATACCAATCATAAAGATAATCACTGCTCATTTCAGGATCATTTGTGATATTAACACTCAACTCAACTTCACCGTCTGCGCACTTCGCAAAAGAAGTACCATCTTCAAGCTCAGGGGCAGTTCCTTGAGTTACAGTAATTACAGTACTTGCAAAACATTCAGTTACTGTATTGTAAGCGGTTACTGTATAGTCTCCAAGTAGGAGATCAAATTCTGGATTGTTTCCACCTAGTGTAATTGTATTTCCACCATTGGCTTCAGAGACCCCGGCCACAATGTCTATATTGTTATAAGTCCAGTAATAAACGACATTGTCAGGGACTTGTTGAGCGGGGTCTACATTGACCGCCAATATCGCTTCTCCCTC
>PBQM01000016.1 GCA_002725015.1 Flavobacteriaceae bacterium
TAAAGCTGACTTCATTGAACGGCTATTGTACATTTTTCCTTTCTGAGATGACTTTCGGCATGAATGACCGAAATGATGTTGCACAATTTTGTGCTGACCAAGTAACTGTAGGAATCTTTCCTTTGGTTCTTGGTGACTTTTCATGATTTCCCATGAAAATCAGTAATTAGACTAGAATAATAATTATTTTAAGTCTTATCTTATGTTGTATATAACTATGTACTAACTTTATAAGTCAAGTATAATTATCATACTTTTTTTAAAAATCCTCTGGTGTTCACATTTTCTCAATCAATGTTTCATTGTGTTTTACGGATGATGGTTGATGCTTTCAGATTTAAGATGTAACTGTCTACTTGTACTTTTATGAAGCCATGTAAGGACATAAGAGTGATTGAGATGCAATTATGTATATAATATATTATTTAGTTGACAATATAGGAAATGGACGATTTCTTTGTTTAAATATATATAGTTCCAATAAAATTAGCATTCATGAAAAAATATTTTACTTACTCCTCGCAATTGCCAAATTTCCTACAACGTCTAAAAAAAGACAATTTTATGAAGATTAGCAGATAATAACTTTTGGTTTTTATTCTGTATTCCTGAAACAAATATGCATCAATCTCCCTAGATATATGACGTTTACTAAGAACCATATTGGTCTGTACTTGTTTGAGTAGCTTTGCAATAACTTCGCTTGTTAAAGCGGAGGTACCACGAATTAAAACCATTCGTGGTCCTATCACTGAAATTGTTTACGCTTTGGGCAAACGGCATTTAGTATTAGGGCGTAATACACCGTCTTAATACCCTAGCTTGGTCGAAAACATACAAACGGTAGGTTATATAAGACAATTCAACCCTGAGGGCATTTTTTCACTGGTACCAAGTCTAGTCTTAGGTCCTGAGGGGTTGAACCTACCAACAATAGTTGATCAACTTGAAAATGCCATGGTTAAGGTGCAATTGATTCCAGAATCCAGCAGTTGTGATGACACGAAATCAAACATTGTTTATCTGGGGGCTAATCTAGATGCAACAAGTGAAGTAGTTGAATTAATAGCAATATTGGAGTCAGACTTAATACTTCTGGATAAGGATCTAAAAACCAAAACTTACCTGCTGAAGAAAAAGGTAATGATGATTTATGTTTAGGAAAATTGTCCCCTTAGTAAACGAACTTCAAAAGCAATTAGCCAATCCACCGCAAGCGATTATTGACACTATCCTGATTGCACAAATCAACTGGGTGATGGGTTTTTGAATGGTTACAATTTGAGTTGATGAAAGTATCCCTATTTGTCAAAATGTTACTAAAACCATCTGTTATAACGTCTTTATCAATATTGCAATTTCATTTAAAAGAATTTGGTTCAAATACTTGAATCTAAGCTACTTTATGAAGCTACTCAAAAGATATTAAATGTATTCAAAATTGATTAACCATATCTCTTCTTTCAGGAATATTTACAGGGTAATCACACGAAATGATGTTTTTCAGTAAATTGGTATTTGCTATTGGCCCTGTCCTGTAAAAAAGGAACCGACTACCGATGTCTATTTGGGAAGGATAGTGGTCTAGTTGTTTCGAAGGAGTCTAGATCTGAACAATTTAGTAATCTTCTTACCGGGATGATATAGTAAGCCGTTCCCAAATAAATAGCCCCTGCTCCAGAACTTTCAAGGACAGGGGCATAAGAGATTCCTCAAAATAAAGAATATCTACTGATAGACCAAGGTTTAAGTTAGATTAGTTCCAACCAGTTACAGATTTCAGTTGTAGAAAGTCTTCCAAGCCCCAGCGACCGCCTTCACGACCAATGCCAGACTGTTTGTACCCGCCGAAAGGTTGACCAGGAACACGACTTACACCGTTCATGGTCACCATTCCATAGCGCAGCTTACGCGCCACGCGATTGGCTTTTTCACCATCGATTGTTTGAACATAGCTTCCTAGGCCATAGACAGTGTTGTTTGATATCTCGATTGCTTCATCCTCGGAATCAAAAGGAATGATTGTAAGCACTGGACCAAAAATTTCGGTTTGAGCAATTGTCATACTGTTTTCTGCATCGGCGAACAGTGTTGGTTTGACGTAGTAACCGTTTTTGAAGCCATTTGGACGACCAGTGCCTCCCACGATTAGGGATGCACCCTCATCGACACCTTTTTGAATCAGGCCTTGAATATGATCATACTGCTTTTGGTTCACGACGGGTCCGATGTGATCACCTTGTTTGCTGGGGTCACTAATGGCGATAGAGGAAATGACCTCCGCTGCTTTTTTGACTACATCATCATATATTTCACGTTGAACGATCATTCTTGTTGGTGCGTTACATGACTGACCAGAATTGAGCATTACGTCTCGTACACCACGTTCGACAGCATCTTTATCAGCATCAGAAAAAATAATATTTCCCCCTTTGCCGCCTAGTTCGAGGGATACTTTCTTGAGGCCATCGGCCGCGTTACGAAGGATTTCCCTCCCGGCTCGGGTCGACCCTGTGAAACTGACAAGGTCAATATCTGGATGTTTCGTCAGACAGGTCCCGACACCCTGCCCATCCCCGTTGACGAGATTAAAGACTCCTTTTGGGAATCCGACCTCGTGTATCAACTCGGCAAAAAGCATAGCATTCAGCGGACTTTCCTCAGATGGCTTCAGTACCATTGTGCAACCTGCAAGAGCAGCGGCGGGCACCTTGAGTGAGATCTGGTTGATCGGCCAATTCCAAGGGGTAATGAGCGCGCATACACCATGCGCTTCATAGAAATTTCGCAGATCAGGCCGAGTAGGATCAAAATCCTCCTCAAATTTAAAGCATTTAGCAGCCTCGATTAGACCCTTCATATTGAAGATGCCGCGGTCAAACTGTTTTGTCCGAGCGAAGTCTATCGGAGCACCCATTTCGACGGAAATTGCTTCGCCAAACTCCTGAGCCCTCTCTTTATAGGCTTCAAGAAGCCGTTCAACGAGATCGATACGCTCTTCAGGAGGTGTTATTGACCAAGCTGGAAATGCTTCTTTAGCAGCAGCTACAGCTCGGTTGACATCACGATCACTCCCAAATGAGACGATTGCACAAGGTTCTTCACTAGCGGGATTGATAACTTGGTAATCGTGAGTTGAAATTGGGTCAACCCACTCACCGTTGATGTAAAACTTTCTCTTCTCTTTCATTTTCTTTCCTTCAAGTACGGAACCTGTCTATTTAAAACTTTTTCTCTTCTGTTAGCTCCTGTGACTCTCATCACAGGCGTCGAGACGATGAAATCTTGCAGTAAACTTAGCAGGCTGCTAGATAATTGAAAGATCAGCAGGGCAGCATTTTTTGCTACTGCTACTAACCTAAGTATCAGTTAGCCTACAAAAATTTGTTGAACTTTTTCATTTAACAAGCTGCTAGATTGAAATCAAAATTTTAATTAGCATACACTAATAATAAAAATCAAATTTTAAGTATTTTGTTCAATCCAATTCAGGTCTCATTCAAAAATGAGAGGAATCTAAATTTCTTCAAGAATGAATTTTTGTTTCGCCAAGGGGACTTCAACCCTTTCGGTCCGAAAGATCCAACGCCACGCCGATACAAACGAAAGCAACCCCGCTTTGAATTTCTTGGAGCAGTGGGGATAGTTCTCGGCATGCTGGGTGTAATCGGCTTTTTACTGTTTCATTTGCTTGGCTTCCAAATTTATCTTCTCATCACGTCTTTGTTTACGTAGTCCTAAGGTGTTTGCTGCCTTTTTAAATAAAGCATAAACTTGTTCATAAAAATAGAATTGTAAATGCTAGTTTTCCCAATTCTTGATATAGTTTGGCCTAATCTTTCAATAATAATTAATACGAAACGGGTTTTTGCTGATAGTAATTTCTAAACGATATATCTCGCTTAAAATTTCAGATGAAAGGATTTCTTTGGGATTTCCGAATTTAACAATCGCTCCATTATGTAATAACGCCATTTTATCAGAGAATTTTGCAGCAAGATTTAGATCATGAAGTACAATTAAGCAGCCGAAACCTTCATTTGTTTTTGTTCTTAATAAATGTAAAATTTCTCGCTCAAAGAATAAGTCTAAATTAGCTGTGGGCTCATCAAGAATGAGATATCTAGGATCTTGAGATTCAGATGGACGCCACAACTGAACAAGAGTTCTAGCAAAATGGACTCTTCGTTGTTCACCTCCAGAAAGGTTACTAAATTTATCCTCCAGCAGATCAAATACAAAACATTCTTTAGCTGTTTTTGTTACAGCTTGGTGAAAGTCTTCCACGTAAGCAGATAAGCCCCTTTCAACCCATCCCATTTCAATTACTTGCCTAACAGTAAAGTCGAAAATTATAGGTTGAGATTGAGACATTACACTTCTACAAAAAGACCTTTCTTGAATTGATATTTTGCTAAGAGGGATGCCATCGTATTGAATAAACCCACTATCAGGTTCAAAATCGCCGGCTAAAATTTGTAAAAAAGTTGATTTGCCAGCTCCATTTGGTCCAACTAGAGATATGATTTCATTGTGTTTAATTTCTAAGGATACATTTTTAAGTATATTTTTCTTTTTAGTTCCATAAGATGTACTAGTTGCTATAATACTCATTTCCTTACTGATCTTAAAATAAGCCACAGAAAAATAGGTGCACCCAAAGCACTCGTTATCAAACCAATTGGAATTTCTGCCGGCTGAATTAGAGTTCTTGATCCAAGATCTGCAACAGACATTAATATGCCCCCAGCTATTGCTGAGCCGACAAGGAGAAAATTATGATTAACTCCTCCAAGCAATCTTACAATGTGTGGGACTATTAAACCTACAAAACTAATCATCCCTGAAAGCGAGACACTAACACCGACAATAACCGCTGATGAAATTATTACTTTAAATTTTAGTTTTTTAACGTCTACACCTAACCTTGATGCTTCCGATTCTCCTAATTGAAGAATATCAAGTTCTCTTGATGAAACTATCATCCAAAGAATTGCAAATGAAATTATAATTATTCCAGGTAAAATTGTTATCCACTCTGATCCACCAAAACTACCCATTATCCAGAACGATAAACTCCGCAATTCTAAATCTGAACTTATGAAAGTAAGGAATGCGATACCAACAGTTGCAAATGCATTCACTGCAATGCCAATCAACAACATGTACGCAATTCCTTTCTGGCTAAATCCCATAGTACTGACATACAACAACAGAATGATACAAACCGACCCGAGTACTGCAGAAATCGGTATCATATATTTTTCTAAAGCTGTATAAATCGTAAAATCTGAACCTACCACGATAGTTAGTGCCGCGCCCAATGCTGCACCGGCTGATACACCAATTAGTCCAGGGTCAGCCAGGGGATTTCTAAACAGGCCTTGTAGAGATGCCCCTGACAATCCTAAACTTGCCCCCACAAAGCAGGAGAGTAGTATCCTAGGAATTCTGATTTCTAACAAAACCATTTCTTCAAGAGGGCTTGCGGATTTTGAAATTATTTCAAATAAATCAATGCTAAATGCTCCAATTTTCGTGGATAACAAAATTGAAGTTATCAACATAAAAAATAGTGCACAAATTATTACCCGTTGCCTGAAATCAATAAACTTAAGAAAGGAATAAGAATGGATTTTTCTATTCATATTTATTTATTAGATTAATCGTATCAATTGCTAGTGTTAAAGTCCTTGGGCTAAAACCTAACATAGCCATTCCATCAAGTACAAAAATACTTTTTTTTTTGCAGCATTCGTATACTTGAATATTTGTGAGTCAGCTAGCTTTTGAGAACTATCATACCCCCTTGAACCCCTCTTCGTTATAAGAATTACGTCAGGATTCATTTTAGTTATATGCTCTATACCTACTGCCTTCCATCCTGAAAAATTATTTGCAATATTTTTAAAATTCAGGATTTCAATGAATGAATTTCCGGAAGTATCTTTTCCTGCAACAATCGGAGAACTTCCAAAAATACTTAAAATGACCATCACCTTTTTTGGATTGCCTTTGCTTCTATTTCTTAAAATTTGTAAATTTTTTATTGATTCCTTCAGATTTTGAACCCTTTTTTGAGCAAGTTTAGATTCCGGAAATATAGAGCTGACACAATTTATTTTTTTGTAGATACCTTCTATTGTTTGTATTTCAGGAATTATTCTAAGATCAATACCCATTGAAATTATTTTTTCCACAACTGTCGTTGGACCCATATCATTTTCACCAATTACAATTGATGGATTTAATGATAAAACACCTTCTACAGATAGATTTCTGACGTATCCAATTGACGGTAATTTTTTAGCCTCAATTGGATACCGCGATGTCCTATCAACTGCTGTGATTTTACTTTGATGACCTAAATAGTAAATAATCTCGGTAATTGATCCACCTGCAACAACAATTTTTGAAAGATCCCTTCCCTTTAAGCAATTTTTACCACTCTGATATTCAATTGTACTACTAAAAGCTTGTTTAAAAAAAAATGAGAAGATTAAGGATACGCATAATATAATAAAAATATTACGTTGTGAATTTTCCATCTAATTGCTCTTTATTTATTTTATTTTTACCTTTATTTACTAAATTCACTCCTTAAAGTTTCAGGATGATTTTACATTATAAAATTCTTAAGATAAATCCGATATTTTTTAAAATTTCTTATTATAACTTGCTTAGCATAACCGACTAGTAGCCTATTTCTATAAATAATCATAATCATAACCATCTGAACTAAAGATCTTTGCAGTGATGTATTTAGTTTGTAGATAGATCGTTCCTTTTTCTTTTTTATTTGGGATCCCTACCCTTGTCTCCGAAGTCTTGATCGATGATATCCTTTCCTCATATTCACCAGCGTACTTACCCTTAGGTATAGTAACCCGTACGATATCGCCTGTACGAAATGGGTGAACCGGAATCCCCTTGGGCTTACCCCTGGGGAATCCAAAGGCATCAACATTTACCATTTGACGCTTGCCATGGCCCATTGCCTTGATTGCTAACGGATTTACCTGCTGCCATTCTAAATTTTCTGGGGTACTAGCCCCAACACAAACTGCATCAAGCCAATGAGACTTGGGGATCTGTTGCTGATTACGATTGTACTTTGTCTCTCCTCCGCTGGAAACTTCCACAGGCAAGCCTGTGGCTTTCAAGCGTTCCAGCAGTGCTAGACGTGTTGAGTTTATTGCTGCAACATCTTTTAAAGAGACCCTGGCCTGACTTTGGAGCTTCTTCAATATCTTAGGCTTTGTTGCCAGAAATTTTTCCAAATTTGAGTCTCCTTTCTGGTCTCGGCAGGCTTTACAAGCTAACGTCAGATTACTGACTTGATCACTGCCCCCTCGACTCCGAGCAATGAGATGACTTATCTCCAGACGAGTATCTCTGGCTCCACAGTAGGCACATTTACGTGACCACTTTTCTAGAAGATACTCACGTACTTCATAACCATGCAGAGTACCCTGCTGATACTCAACACCGCTGANCTCCGGATTTTGTAGCTTCTGCGTATCAAAGCGCATAACCTCCTGAGAAATCGCTGTGATCTGAAGATAGTGCTGGAGGCGTTCTACCCAGGTCATTACAACTTCAATACGGTGCTGAAGAGAGGGGGGCAACCACTTACCTGTGACGACAACCCCTTCTGAATTGGTAAACACAGGAGGCTTGCGGACCCGATTGAGCCAGCGAGCAGGTCGGTAGCGGGTCTTACGACTTCGTCGTCCCCTACGTAGAGAACGACGACTCTCCAATGCTTTCTTGATTAGATGGCCACGGTGTTTAAGTTCTGCAGCCCAGACCACTTCTGCCGTAGACTCATTTATGACAGCCAATCCTGTCGTTTTACTCGCAGGGTAGATTTTGAGCCTGAGGGGTCTTGGAGTGGCTGTGGCGTGGGACTCCTTGAGGATGATGGTAAAAGGGTATTGTCGCAATACGGAAGCTTTGCATTCCGAAAGGAGCAAGCGAGCTCGCCTTGGTGTACATGGAGCTAGAGGACGACGTTCTTTGTCGACAACAAAAACTTTGGACATCTGGTTAGCCTTTAAGCTAGCGATCAGGTGTTGACCTCCGAGAAAGCTACACCCTCCCGTAAAGTATGCCTCGACAATGTTATCATCGCTTGTCACGCCACGCGCACTGAGCACCCTCCAAAGTCTCTGTTTAACGCTGTGGCCATAGAGCTAAGGGCTGGCACGCACCCGTAGGTATGATCACGAAAATAACGTAGTTCTAAAAGAACTTAGTCTGGTTGTAGCTGCGGAAAAACCGCACTTCATTTGCGAGAGTCAGCCCAGAGTTCACTCTTTTAAATGAACATTCCCATTAAAGTTATTCAGCTACCCGGGCAAGTATGAAATCCCTTTCCCAGTAGACTTCTTTGAGAAAAGCCCCAACGATACTCTTAGGAAGGCGGTCTCCTAGACGAATCGCTGCAAACCCTTGTAAAGAAGAGGAGGCTAAAACCATGGTGATGAATGTTTAGAGACTGATTGCCTGGCAGACTTTTGCAAAGAAGAGGAGGCTAAAACTTGTGTCAGTTCACTTAACAATACGATTCTTTAAGTATCCTCCCAAAAAAAGCAGGCTACAACTAGACTCAGCATTGATGTTATTTGGCCTACTTGTCAACTTTGAGAGCTACAAAGAGACGACAATTACAAAAATTCATGATCTTAGTTAGATAAGCTGTCAAAAGAATTCTGCATCATTAATCAACAGTTAATATCCTAAGATAACAGTATAAATTACAGTTTTTACCAAAGTCATGAATTTAAATAACGACACCAATTTTTTTGATATCAAAAATTAATCTAGACTTATCAAAATTATTAGTCAATGCTAATTTAGGATCAGAAATAATTCTTATCCTGGAAAATATGTTTACCGCAATCTTGCCTTGTGATGCTTCCAAAGAACGCAGCATGATCTGGTAATTACTTTCCAAAACCTATTCGATAGGACAAAACTATGCTCCGAAGACTTAGAATATTCTATCTGGCAACAGCTATCGCTCTTGCAGCATCCATACTGTCTACATCGTCGGTTTCAGCAGACACCACGAATGTGAGAGAAGTTTTGGAAACATATGCCAACATTGCCTTGGCAAAATTCCAAGATTCATTGAGCACTGCTCAAGCCTTAGACAGCGCAATTGGTAATCTTATCGACAACCCCAGCGAAGCAACACTGAATGCCGCCAAATCTGCATGGATTGAAGCAAGAGTGCCTTACCAACAAACTGAGGTCTATCGATTTGGAAATGCGATCGTTGATGATTGGGAGGGTCGAGTTAACGCTTGGCCCCTTGATGAGGGCCTGATTGACTACGTTGATTCTTCTTACGGATCAGAGAGTGATGAAAATTCACTCTATACAGTCAATGTAATTGCCAACACATCATTGACTGTCAATGGAAAAACTGTTGATGCCTCCGCTATTACACCAACTTTACTCTCTGACACACTGCATGAAGCTGAAGAAGTCGAAGCCAATGTGGCAACGGGTTATCATGCAATTGAATTTTTATTGTGGGGTCAGGATTTAAATGGCACTGGCATAGGCGAGGGCAAGCGTCCGGCGACAGATTTTGATACAATCAACTGTACTGGTGGCAACTGTGAGCGGCGGGCTGAATACCTGAAAGCTTCATCT
>PBQM01000017.1 GCA_002725015.1 Flavobacteriaceae bacterium
AAAAAAAGTCCTTCATTTTGCACCAGAGCAGGCATTTTATAAAAGGTTTCGGGATATGGAAAATTTAGACTATACAACAACAGATTTAGAGTCTCCAATGGCGGATGTAAAAGCCGATATTTGTCAACTCCCCTTTGAATCGAATGACTTTGATGTTATTTTGTGTAACCACGTATTGGAACACATTCCGGACGACCTAAAGGCGCTAAAAGAATTGTTTAGAGTAATGAAACCAGGCGGGATGGGAATTTTTCAGATTCCATTGGATATAAATCGCAAAAATACTTTCGAAGACAACAGCATCACCGATCCTAAAAAACGGGCTAAAATATTTGGTCAATACGACCATGTTCGCATTTATGGAATGGACTACTTTGAGCGCTTAGAGTCCTGTGGCTTTAAAGTCGAAAAAGTAGACTTCACCAAAACACTTTCCGATGCGCAAATTACAAAGTACTGCCTGAGTAAGGGGGAATTAATACCAGTGGTTTACAAGCCCTTGTAGAACTGAAAACCATTAAAAGACCTAAATTCTAAGGCCTTATCTTCTGACTCGAATACGATAAAAACTTTCAACTCAGGGTGAGACTCCAAAAATATGGACATATCCCCTACGGGCATGGTTTGGAGGGCCGTTGCATAGGCATCAGCAGTCATACAGTCATCAGCAATGACTGATACGCTTAAAATGTTGGTAGGACTGGGATATCCGGTTTTGGTGTCCATAATATGGGTATAACGAAGGCCATTTTCGTCAATTTTAAATTTGCGGTAAGTCCCTGATGTCGCCATTGAGGCATTGTTTAATGTGACTTTATCAACATAGGGCAGTTCACTATTTAAATCGGGGTTTTGCAATCCGACAACCCATAATTTTTGTTTTGTGGCGTTGAGTCCACTGCATCTTATTTCACCCCCAATTTCAATTAAAAAATCAGAGCTGTTTTTGGACGCTAAAAATTCTGCTATTACATCCACTGCATAGCCTTTCGCAATGGCGTTAAAGTCTAAAGCCGTTTCAATTGGCTTTAAAATCTTAGAGTCTTCTAACTTGACTTTATCAAAACCAACTGATTGCATTAATTTTTTTATTTTAAGACTGTCCAAGTTTTCAACAACACCTGTCGGGCCAAAATCCCAAGCATTGACAACTGCGCCAATGGTGGGGTCAAAACGACCATCGGTCGCTTTGTAAATTTCTTTGGATGCCCTAAAGACCTTTTTAAAGTGTTCGTCTACTTCAATAGAATTATTTTTATTGATCTTTGAGACCATTGAATTTGGTATATAGGTGGAAAGGGCGTTATTGATATCTTGAAAAAGTTGGTCAAAATCGGATTGAAAATTCTCTTCACCATCATATATTATGGTATAGGTCGTTCCAAAAATCGCTCCAGAGAGACGAAACTGTTCCCGCTCTTTTTTACAAGAAACAAAGATCAAGAAACAAAATAAAAATAGTTTTTTCACGATGCTAAAATTAATTCAAATTAGTTTCGATGACTTGTATGCCATTGTACTCTATCAAGTATTCCTCATTTAGGTAAATGGGTAATTCTTCCCCTTTTGGGTTTCCCAAAGCGACCCCAGCATATAATACCTTGGCTTTATTTTCTACAGCATGCTGTTTAAAGGTCTCCATCCATACAATGTCGTAATTGTTAGGGTTTTCAGGGAGCATGACGGCACGGACAATGATAAAAAAATACTGACTGTTTTTATCAATACAAACAAATTGAGGGTGCTTTTTTAAGCGGCTGTTAATGGCCACAAACTCAAAACCTCTAGACTCTAAGTCTTTGCCAACGTGGTTCATGGCTAGGTTGTGCAGTTCTTGTTTAGAGAGTGGTTTTGACATGATACAAAAATACAAAAAGCCCAACACTAGGTCGGGCTTGTTACGTTAATTGAATGGTAATTTTTAGCCTCCAAAATCATCAAAACGGATATGCTCATCTGGTATACCAAAATCTTCACCCATTTTTTGAACGGCTTGGTTCATAAGCGGTGGCCCACAGAAATACAATTCGATGTCCTCGGGGGTTTCGTGGTGATTTAAATAATTCTCAATCACACAGTTGTGAATAAATCCAACGAAGCCATCTCCTGGAGCATCAATATTTTCTTTAATTTTCCAATGGTCCTCTTCCATAGGTTCGGAAAGGGCTAGGTAAAATTTGAAATTTGAAAATTCTTTTTCCAATTGTTGAAAATGGTCTAAATAAAACAGTTCTCTTTTAGAGCGGCCTCCATACCAATAAGTGACTTTGCGACCAGTTTTTAGCGTTTTAAATAAATGATAAAGGTGAGAACGCATGGGGGCCATACCTGCACCACCACCTACATAAAGCATTTCAGACTCGCTTTCGTTGATGAAGAACTCACCGTAAGGACCAGAAATCGTCACTTTATCACCAGGCTTTTGTGCAAATATATAAGAAGATGCAACACCAGGATTTACATCCATCCAAGCATTTTTAGAGCGGTCCCAAGGCGGTGTGGCAATGCGCACATTTAGCATAATTTCACGACCCTCAGCCGGATATGAAGCCATGGAATAGGCGCGCTCAACGGTTTCAGAGTTTTTCATGGTCAATGGCCACAAGCCAAACTTATCCCACTCTGTTTGGAATTTCTTGGGATCGTCGTGCTCTTCTGGATGGGCAGTGATATCGATGTCTTTGTAATTAATTTCACAAGCTGGGATTTCAATTTGGATGTATCCGCCTGCTTTATAGCCCATATCGTCGGGTATTTCAACCACAAATTCTTTGATGAAGGACGCAACATTGTAGTTTCTAACGACCGTAGCTTCCCATTTTTTAATCCCGAAAACCTCTTCTGGAATTGTGATTTCCATGTCCTGCTTGACTTTGACTTGGCAAGACAATCGCGCACCGTGTTTCAACTCTTTTCTAGAAAAATGCGGCGTTTCAGTAGGCAGAGCCTCTCCCCCGCCAGATAAGACATGGCATTCACATTGTATACAGGTTCCTCCACCACCACAAGCCGATGGTAAAAATATTTTTTGATTACCAAGCGTCGATAATAAGGTCCCACCAGAGGCAACTTCTATTTCTCTTTCCCCGTTGATCATAATTTTGACGGGGCCTGAAGGTGATAATTTTTGTTTCACAAATAATAAGACACTGATCAACATTAAAGAGATGACTAAAAAAGCTACCACGGTAGCAACGATGGTTCCAGATGTTCCTGCGGCTAAAATTAACATATCTACTCTGTTTTTTTGATTTCGTTATTGTTACTATCTTCAAGCTTTATCAACTCCACAACAATTTCTTTGGGCGCTTCAGTTGATTCTTCCTCACCCCCTGTCAGCATACCTCCAAAACTCATAAACCCAATGGCCATGAGTCCAGTAATTATAAAGGTAATTCCCAAACCTCTTAGAGGTGCTGGTACACTTGAATATCGAATTTTCTCTCTTATGGCAGCAATGGCCAAAATGGCTAAAAACCAACCAATTCCTGAACCGAAACCATAAACGGTTGCCAGGCCAAGAGTCGCAATTTCTCTAGATTGCATAAACAAAGAGCCCCCGAGGATGGCACAGTTTACAGCAATTAATGGCAAAAAGATTCCTAAGGAGTTGTAGAGTGCAGGTGAAAATTTTTCAACGATGATCTCTACGAGTTGAACCATGGTCGCAATGGTCGCAATAAACATAATAAAAGATAAAAAACTAAGATCATAAACAGCGTAATTTTCGCCCAACCAGGACAATGCGCCAGGTTTTAGGATGTATTGATCCAACAACCAGTTTAGAGGGACTGTCACCAAAAGGACAAAAATAACTGCAGCACCCAATCCTACAGCAGTGGATACTTTTTTGGAAACCGCCAAATATGAGCACATGCCTAAAAATGTGGCAAAGACCATATTGTCAATAAAAATAGATTTAAAAAACAATTCTAAATATTCCATAGTCTCTTTAGTCTTCTATTAATGCTTTATTTTTACTGCGTTGCACCCATATAATTAGACCAACAACGATCAATGCCATTGGAGACAATAACATAAATCCATTATTTTCGTAACCAAAAGCATAAATGCCCGTTTTCTCAATAGGATCGCCAAGAACTTTAAAACCCATCAGAGTTCCAGATCCAAGTAATTCTCTAAAAAACCCGACCAGTATCAATATAAATCCGTATCCTGCGGCATTGCCTATGCCGTCTAAAAAGGAGCGCCAAGGTCCATTGCCCAAAGCAAAGGCTTCAAATCGTCCCATAATGATACAGTTAGTGATGATCAATCCAACAAATACTGAAAGTTCCTTGCTCAGCTCGTAGGCAAAGGCTTTAAGGACCAAATCAACAATGATAACAAGCGCTGCTACCACAGTCAATTGAACAATAATTCTAATTTTTGAAGGAATAATGTTTCGAATAAGAGAGATGACAACATTGCCAACGCCCAATACAAACAATACCGAAACAGACATCACAATCGAAGCCTTGAGCTGTGCTGTTATGGCGAGTGCTGAACAAATTCCCAATACCTGTATGGTGATGGGATTGTTATCCGCCAAGGGATCTAAAATTAATTTACTGTCTTTTTTAGAGAGAAGTCCCATAGGCTTTAGCTTTTAGTGATTTAAAATAAGGCACATAGAGCTTTAACTCAGATTTAATCATCGCTGCCACACCGTCACCAGTGATGGTCGCACCTGCAATGGCATCCACTTCGTAATCCATTTTATCTACATTCTTTGGGTCGGCATTGCTTTTGGAGACAGTAATACCTTTAAAATTTCCATTTTCCATAAGGTGCTCACCAATAAAATCATCCATAAAAAAGCGTTCTTTGATGTTGGCTCCCAGTCCTGGTGTTTCTCCTTTATGATCAAAATAGGCCCCTTGAATGACCATGTTTTCATCCATGGCAACATAGGCCCAAATGGCATCCCAAAGGCCTTTGCCTCGAATCGGTGCTATATAGAATTTTTCGTTTTCCTTTTCTCCCACAAACAACGGCAATTTTCTTTCAATTCCGGCTTTGCTATTGGCCTGTTGTTTTTTAACATCAATCAAATAAGCATCCTCAGAACTGCTAATATCGCCCCCTTGGATGATTATTTGTTCTACGATGTATTGTTTAAAAAGATCGGGCGCTTTTTCAGTAGAAACAAATTTAGCACTGCTGCTTGTATTCTCATTGATGCCCATGGCATATAAGATATTTTGTTGTTTTTCCAAACGCTTATTGACATCAATATTGGGTGCCAAGCTAGAGGCTGTAAATGCCAATAGCGAACCGACCACAATGACCATTCCGATGGCAAATAAAATTGTGTATTTATTGGTATCTGTATTCATCCCCATATCTAAGCTGTTTTTACTTTTAAACGATTCATGCGTTTTTTGACATTGCCTTGAACCACATAATGATCAATGGTTGGCGCAAATACATTCATTAATAAAATGGCGAGGAAAACCCCTTCAGGATAAGCCGGATTAAAAACGCGGATCATAATGGATATAAATCCAATCAAAAAACCGTAAATCCATTTCCCTTTGTTGGTTTGCGCAGCCGTAACAGGGTCTGTGGCCATATAAACCGCTCCAAAAAGAATGCTTCCAATGATAAGGTGTTGCCAAAACGGAACGCTCATTAATCCATAAAATTTGCTTGAACTGCTAATGATGCCCGCATCTACAACTCCATTGAAAATAAGTCCCATAGCCAGTGCACCAATCAGGGTGCTTAAAATAATTCTCCAACTTCCAACTTTTGTAAAAATTAGAAATAAGGCTCCAAAAACGATTAAAAGCTTTGAAGTCTCTCCAATAGATCCGGGAATCAACCCAAAAAACATATCGGCATAATTATACACCACGTCTTGACTTTGAGCATAACTTCCCAGGATTGTTTCTCCGGATATAGCATCAGCTGTACCAGCACGTTCCACGGCCCCATGTACCCATACTTTGTCACCACTCATCCAAGTCGGGTATGCAAAAAACAAAAAGGCACGTATTGTCAGAGCAGGATTTAAAATGTTCATTCCTGTACCACCAAAAACTTCTTTTCCAATGACCACTCCAAAAGCCACAGCCACTGCCAACATCCACAGCGGTAAATCAACAGGAACAATCAAAGGAACCAACATCCCAGTTACCAAATACCCCTCCTCTACTTCATGACCCTTGATGACTGCAAAAATAAATTCAATTAAGAGTCCTACACCATAGGACACGACCAAAAGTGGCAATACTTTCCAAAGCCCAATCACAAGGTTGTCCCAAGTCCAGAAAGTGTTGCCCAAAAATCCTTGTGAAGCTTCAATTGTTCCAAGTGCCAAATGGTGCTGATAGCCTGCATTAAACATACCGAAAATCAAACAAGGAACCATGGCCATTATCACAGTATTCATGGTTCGCTTAAGATCATCCGCAGCTTTGACATGTGTCCCACCTTGGGTGGTCTCGTTGGGTAAATATAAAAAGGTGTGAATGGCATTAAAAGCAGGAGCCATTTTGGTGCCCTTGTATTTTTCTTTTAAACTGTGTAAGTTTGATTTTAAACCCATAATTATCCTATTTCTTTAAGCATTAAATCCAATCCTTCTCTAATTATTTTTTGGTGTGGTTGTTTTGAAACGCAAACAAATTCTGTCAATGCAAAATCTTCGGGTGAAACTTCATACATTCCCAAGGCTTCCATTTCGTCTAAATCCTTGTACATACAAGCTTTTAAGATTTGCATGGGGTAAATGTCAAGGGGGAAAACTTCCTCGTAAGAACCTGTGATGACGAAAGCTCTGTGTTCTCCGTTTGTGTTGGTATTGAGATCGTATTTTTTATTGGGCATCAACCATGAAAATGTCAGTGCACGAGAGGTTGAAACCTTGTCAAAAACAGGTTTATTCCAACCAAAAAATTCATAATCGTCTCCTTCTGGTATGACAGTAATTACATCGCTGTAAAAATCTAAAAAACCGTCGGGTTTGACTTGCTTCCCGGTTAGTACATTACCAGAAATAATTCGTACGTGGGCATCTTTTTGAATGCCACGATCATATACCATGGTGGCCACTTCACTGCCGATTCGTGTGCTTAGATACCTGGGTTGCTCGACTTGAGAGCCAACAAAAGCGACAGTGCGTTCAGCATTGTATTTACCCGTCAGCAGCAACTCGCCAATGATAACTAAATCTTGAGGGGCCAAGGTCCAAACGATCTCACCTTTGTTGATGGGGTCTATCTTGTTTATAAGCGTCCCAACATTTCCGGATGGATGTGGACCCGAAACTGTGCAGCAACTAATGTTGTCTAAATCACTAAATGGAGAAACTGAATCTTTAGAAATTCCAACATAAACTGGGCCTTCTGTTAATTTTGAAAGTGCTGTAACAGCTGCTTGAAGTTCGGCCTCTTTGCCTTGAAGCGTAAAATTATAATCCACCGCAAGTGGGGCTGTGGCATGGGCTGATATAAAAATTGATTTGGGCAGACGTTCAGGGTCCGCAATGACATCGTAGGGGCGTTGTTTTATAAATGGCCAACAGCCCGAAGACAACAAAAGGGTCTTTATCATTTCTGGATCCGCAGTTTCAAAATCTATTTTTTTATGAGTTTTAAAAATTATTTTTTTATCGGCTTTTATCTTAAGCTCCAAAATACGGCGCTTTTCTCCTCTTTTAATTTCAACAATTTCACCAGATACTGGGGCCACAAATTTGATGGACTCATTGGATTTGTCAAAAAAAACAGCCTCTCCTGCTTTGAGTTTATACCCCTCTTTGACAATTAATTTTGGAACCACACCGTGGAAATCTTCTGGTCTTATGGTGTTGTAGTTGCTTATGATCGCTGCAGATTTAGAGAGGGCTGCGGCGCCTAGGAGATTAATATCAAGACCTTTTTTAATTCGAATGTCTTTGGACATAGGGTTGTAGATGTTGGAATTTGAATTTTAAAGTCGCACAAATTTACAAATAATCAACTCATTTATTATAAATTTTGATTAGATTTTTTGTTAAAATTAAAAAATTATGGACCCCATAATTTTTGATTATATTTACCGTTAGTTTTTATAGAAATGCGCACTCTATTTTTTTTTATTATAATATTCCTAATGCCCTTAAATTTGAGGGGGCAAATACAGGAAACTGAACCGCCAATGGATATCAAAACCATTACTTTTGGAAGCAGCGCAAACGCTTCTGGGCTCCCAATTGTCAATCTCAATGACCGGCTGTATTTAGAATTTGACGTGTTGAATAATTTAGAGGAAGATTTTTATTATGTAATTGAACATTTTGATCATGATTGGCGGCCTTCAAAACTGATGAAAACAGAATATTTGTCAGGCATGGATAACCTTCGGATTTTTAACTACATAAATTCTTTTAATACCTACCAAATTTACTCGCACTACAGTTTGCAAATTCCAAACCGACAAACCCGTCTAAAAGTTTCGGGAAATTACATGATTAAAATCTTTGATGACTATGACCAGTTGGTGTTCAGTCGAAAATTCATGGTCATGGAATCCATGGCAAATATTGGGGTTCAAATCAGACGTTCAAGAGATGTGGCACTCATCAAAGAGACACAATCAGTCGATTTTAAAATTGTNCCTGTAAACGTTAATTTTATCAACCCAATAGAAACCATCAATACAGTTNTCATCCAAAACAACAATCTTAAAACCGCGGTCTACGGGCTAAAACCTCAATATGTCCTGGGNAATGAATTGGTTTACAGATNCAACAACGCCTCTTTATTTTGGGGTGGAAATGAGTATTTATTTTTTGAAAACAAAGATGTTCGCGCCACAAATTTAGGCATTCAATACATTGACTTGCAAGAAATTTACCACAGTTATTTGTATACAAATGTTGATAGGTCCGCTAAAAAATACACATTTAATCCAGATATCAATGGTGGTTTTATGGTCACTGTTCTAGATCGTGATGACCCCAACATTGAAGCTGATTATACGCATGTGCACTTTTCGCTTTTAACATCAGAATTTTTAAACGCATCTGTTTATGTTTATGGAGGCTTTAACAATTTTGCAACAACCGCTGAAAATAGAATGGTTTACAATTCAAAAAAAGGGATTTACGAGACCTCTATATTAATGAAACAAGGCTTTTATAATTACAAATATGTGGTTGTGGACAAAGACAATGTTTTACTAGAGGGTGAAATTAGCGGAAATTTTGATGTCACTGAAAATAATTACAAAGTAGTGGCCTATTATCGCGAAATTGGAGCGCGTTATGACAGGTTGATTGGATTGGGTGAGGCCAATTCAGTCGAAATGACAAATTAAATTTAAATAATGATTCAACAAATTACTGAGGGTGTTAAAATTTCCGTGCAATCCAATTTTGAAAGCAGTTACTTTGACGGTGAATCGCTGCAATTCAGATTTAACTATTTTATTGAAATTGAAAATAACAATCCTCACTCCGTTCAATTGATCTCTAGAAAATGGACCATTTTAGATGCCTTAAATCAGTCAGAAATTATTGAGGGTATTGGCGTTGTTGGTCAACAACCCGTACTCAAACCCTTTGAATCATATCGTTATAATTCCGGATGTGCACTGAAGGGCCCTGTGGGATCCATGAAAGGGATTTATCACATGGTTCGACTTTCAGATCAACATACATTTGAAGTCATCATTCCAAACTTTAGACTCTGTGCAGAATTTACTCAAAATTAATTCTGCCAAGCATATGGTGCATTCATTCATAAATTGTAATTTTAAGTCCTAATTATTTAATCATCAAACACTATGGGAAAAGGATTTTTTAAGGTGCCTGTGGCAGTCAACGAAGCTGTGCTTTCTTATGCACCTGGCTCTAAAGAAAGAGAAAATGTTCTAAAGGCCTATAAGTCCATGTACAATTCAACCATTGAAGTTCCAATGTACATCGACGGAAAAAATATCAAAACTGGTCAAACACAGACCATGAGCCCACCCCATGATCACAAACACATTGTTGGAACCTACCACACCGCAAATCAAGCAGATGTTGAACTTGCCATCAGTTCAGCATTAAAAGCTCGAGAGTCATGGTCTCAATTACCATGGGAACAACGGGCTGGAATCTTTTTAAAAGCTGCCGAACTCATAGCAGGTCCTTACCGTGCAAAAATCAATGCTGCGACCATGATGGCACAATCCAAAACCGTCCACCAAGCTGAAATTGATGCGGCCTGCGAATTCATTGACTTTTTAAGATTCAATGTGCAGTTTATGACTGAAATATACAATGACCAACCTCAGAGTACCAACGCTGCCTGGAATCGTATTGAGTACCGTCCTTTAGAAGGCTTTACCTATGCAGTTACCCCTTTTAACTTTACAGCCATTGCTGGAAATCTTCCTGCCTGTATGGCGCTTATGGGCAATGTGGTCGTGTGGAAACCCAGCGACAGTCAAGTATACTCAGCCAAAGTGATCATGGATGTGTTTGAGGAAGCCGGAGTACCCGCTGGTGTGATCAATGTTGTATTTGGCGACCCTGTCATGGTTACAAATGCGGTGCTCGCAAGTCCTGACTTTTCCGGCCTGCACTTCACAGGATCCACTTTTGTATTCAAAGAGCTGTGGAAACAAATTGGAACCAACATACACCGCTATAAAACCTACCCTCGAATTGTAGGTGAAACTGGTGGAAAAGATTTCATCATAGCCCATAAATCCGCCAACCCAAAACAAGTCGCCACAGGAATCATAAGAGGCGCATTTGAATTTCAAGGACAAAAATGCAGTGCAGCCTCTAGAGCTTACCTACCAAAGAGCTTATGGAGAGATATCAAGTCGCATTTATTAGAAGATTTAGAGTCTATAAAAATGGGCTCCCCTGAAGACTTGTCAAATTTTGTAACGGCTGTTATTCACGAAGGCTCTTTTGATAAAATTGCCGGATATATTGACAGCGCAAAAAAAAGTCCTGAAACAGAAATTATTGCGGGGGGCGGCTGCGACAAAAGCAAAGGTTATTTTATTGAACCAACTGTTATTGTCTCTAAAAATGCCAAATATGAAACCATGTGCACTGAGTTGTTCGGTCCTGTAATTACAATATTTATCTATGAGGATACTGATTTTGAAGAAACACTAAAACTCATCGATCAAACAAGTGAATACGCCTTAACGGGTGCTGTTTTTTCCACAGACCGATACGCTGCAAATATGGCCACTAGGGCGTTGGAAAATTCAGCAGGGAATTTCTATATCAATGACAAACCAACAGGTGCAGTTGTTGGGCAACAACCCTTTGGAGGTGCAAGAGCTTCAGGTACCAATGACAAGGCTGGTTCTGCGCTTAATTTATTGCGGTGGGTTTCTCCGAGAATGATCAAAGAAACCTTTGTAACACCCGAAGACTACCGCTATCCGTTTTTAGATTAGGCCCTTTAACTCAATGGCAAGTGTACCAGCTTTTTTGTTTCAAAAAAAGGAGCCTTAAAATGGTCTTTAAGATTGTAGACGGTTGCGGATGAGAATGGACTCAGTTCCTTTGACAATTCACCTCCTTTAAGGTATAAAATTCCATTTTTCAGGGGATGAATATTCTTTTTTTTAATGTTTTTGCTGATCCATTTTACAAAATTTGGCATGCTTGTCACTGCACGGCTCACAACAAAGTCATAAAGTCCATCCAGTTCCTCTGCTCGGCAGTGTTGGGCTTTTATATTTCTTAAATTTAAATCACTGCTAATGGCTGCTACCACTTTAATTTTCTTTTGAATACTGTCTACCAAATGAAACTGTGTGTCGGGAAATAGAATTGCAAGTGGAATGCCTGGGAACCCCCCCCCTGTACCCACATCTAAGACCGATGCTTTTGGTAAAAAATTTATATATTTTGCAATCGCCAAGGAGTGTAAAACATGCTTGAGATACAGAGATTCAATGTCTTTTCTGGAAATGAGGTTTATTTTTAAATTCCAAACACGGTAAAGATGTTGAAGTGCCTTGAATTGTTGGATTTGAAGATCCGATAATTCAGGGAAGTGTTTGATAATTAAATTCATAAAATGAAGTTTGAACAAAAATAGTTATAAATTTCATAAAATGTTGAGAGGTTGTTATATAAGAGTGATTAATTAATTATCTTTGATAAACAAATTTAGACTATGAGCAAAACCTCTTTAAAATTTTCCAGAAAAGACCCAGCAAAGTTCTTTAGAACACTCAATTCTAGAGTCAATAATTATTTCAAAGAGAACCAAATAAAAAGAACCGGTAATTGGAAAATATGGCTAAAAACAATTGTGATGTTCAGCCTGTTTTTAGTGCCTTATTTTTTGATTTTAACCATGAATATGCCTGGATGGCTGCTATTCATCTCAGTCTTTGTGATGGGGGTTGGTATGGCAGGCGTTGGCATGAACGTCATGCACGACGGCAACCACGGATCCTATTCAAAAAAATCGTGGGTCAATAAATTAATGGGAAGCAGTATTTATATTTTGGCTGGTAATGTCTACAATTGGAAAGTACAGCACAATGTTTTGCACCATACCTATACAAATGTACACGGTCACGACGAAGACTTAGATGCGGGACGAATCTTGCGCTTTACCAAACACGCACAATGGAAGTGGTACCACCGATTTCAGCATTATTATTCCATTTTAGTGTATGGTCTATTGACGATTAATTGGGCCATTACAACCGATTTTTTACAAATGAAACGCTATATGAAGCAAAAGCTAGCTTATGGGAAATTCCCCAATCCATTTGTAAATTGGAGTACTTTAGTCATTTCTAAAATAATTTACTTAAGCTTGTGGATTCTGCTGCCTATCCTTGTACTGGATCTAGCTTGGTGGAAAATTCTTATTGGCTTTTTTATCATGCACTACACAGCAGGATTGATTTTGAGTGTTATTTTTCAATTGGCACACATCATGGACGATGCAGAAATGCCGATGCCCGAAAAAGACGGCAGTTTAAAAAATACATGGGCCATTCACCAACTAAAAACAACAGTTAATTTTTCTCCAAAAAACAAATTCATCAATTGGTTCACGGGCGGGCTAAACCATCAAGTGGAACACCATATTTTCCCTAACATATCTCACATTCACTACGGTAAAATTGCCGAAATTGTAAAGAAAACAGCCAAAGAGTTTAATTTACCTTACAACGAATACAAAACCACTCGAAAAGCGATAATTGCACATTTCAATTACCTAAAACTGATGGGGATAAAGCCAAGCTTACAAGCCTAAACAACAATTAATGAACCAATTACTTTCTGAAAGAATCCTAAACATGGCCACCTCAGCCACCCTTGCAATGGCCGCAAAGGCGAGAGAACTCAAAGGTCAAGGAAAAGACATAATAGGCTTGAGTCTTGGGGAACCTGATTTTAATACGCCTGATTTTATCAAAGAAGCTGCAAAACAAGCCATCGATGACAACTACAATTCATATACACCAGTTGATGGTTATGCAGAACTAAAAAAAGCCATAATCGATAAGTTTCACAGGGACAACCATCTCCACTATACGGCAGCTCAAATTGTGGTATCTACGGGAGCCAAACAATGCTTGGCCAATGTGGCTTTGGTGTTATTAGATAAGGGAGACGAAGTGATTTTACCTTGCCCATACTGGGTCAGCTATGCCGACATTGTTAAACTTTCTGAAGGGGTTCCAGTTGAAGTTAAAACTTCTATAGATACAGACTTTAAAATGACCGCAACACAGTTAGAAAGCGCCATCACTCCAAAAACTAAAATGGTTTGGTTTAGCTCCCCTTGTAACCCTAGCGGATCCGTCTACAGCAAACAAGAATTAAGAGCTTTGGCAGATGTGCTAAAGAAGTACCCTAATATTTATGTGGTTTCAGACGAAATTTACGAACACATCAACTACGGAACTGGCCATGCCAGCATGGCGCAGTTCAAAGATATGTACGAAAGAACCATCACAGTAAATGGAGTTTCGAAAGCCTTTGCAATGACTGGCTGGAGAATCGGCTATCTGGGAGCTCCTGAAACCATCGCAAGAGCCTGTAATAAAATGCAAGGGCAAATTACCAGTGGTGCTAATTGCATCGCTCAACGTGCCGTAATTAAAGCTTTAGAAGCACCGCCATCTAAAGTTCAATATATGATTGATGAGTTTAAAATACGGAGAGATTTAATGTTAAACCTTCTGTCCGAAATTGAAGGTTTTTCGTGCAATATTCCCGAAGGAGCATTTTATGTATTCCCAGACATTTCATCCCTTTTTGGCAAAACTTTTAAAGGAAAAAAAATCGCCAACGCATCAGATCTTTCGCTTTTTTTGTTAGAAGAAGCTTTGGTAGCTACCGTGACAGGTGATGCCTTTGGTAATCCCAATTGTATTCGGATATCTTATGCCGCCTCACAAACGCAAATAACTGAAGCTGTCACAAGGATTAAAAGAGCGCTGGAAGGTTAATAGTTATCAGCGGTTGCGCCAGAAAAAGGGTGTAAATAATATCAGAACGGTAAATAGTTCCAAACGTCCAATGAGCATTAGAAGTGCCGACCACCACTTTCCAAGGGCTGGCATTTCGGAGAAGTTATTAGCAGGGCCAAATTCACCCAGTGCTGGACCAACATTCCCCAGACTTGATGCAGCAACCCCAATGGCAGATTCAAAATCTAATCCCAACAGGGCAAACCCCAAAGCACCTACAATAAAAGAGAGCATATACAAAATAAAGAAGCCTAATATATTGAAAACAATACCTCCGGAGACTGTTTTTGTATTGTAACGCACAGGGACCACAGCGTTGGGATGTAAAGAACGTTTGAACTCCATAAAACCATTGCGAATCAATAACAGATGACGTACCACTTTTACACCCCCAGAAGTACTTCCAGCAGAGCCGCCAGAAAACATCATACCAAAAAAGAAGACGACTAAAAATGGAGACCAAAGGGTGTAATCTGCACTGACAAAGCCCGTCGTGGTAACAATGGCCACGACTTGGAAAAATCCGTGTCGAAAAGCAGCCTCAAATTTTCCAAAAACAAAGGGGTGCGTAAAATTAGAAAAGTGGTCAATATCGGAATTGAAATAAAGAATCACAACCGCGATAAAAGTAAAAATCACAATAAACTTTATATACAATAAAAACTCTTCGTCCTTTAATATTTTTGCAAAATTTGCTTTAAAACCAAAATAACTCAAAACAAAATTGGTACCCGCTAAAAACATAAATAAAGCAATAATATATTGAACAATTGGAGTGTCGTTCCAATGTGCGATGCTGTCATTTTTAGTAGAAAAACCACCCGTAGACAGTGTACTCATGGCGTGATTTAGAGCATCAAAAAATGACAGTCCAGCCAATTTTAAAAATATAGTTTCTGCGGCCGTGTAACCAAAATATATAAGCCAAAGACGTTTGGCAGTGTCTGTTATCCTAGGGTGAAGTTTATCGGCGCTGGGGCCTGGAGCTTCAGCGGCAAAAAGTTGCATGCCACCAATGCCAAGAAGTGGAAGAATGGCGATGGCCAAAACAATAATTCCCATACCCCCAATCCAGTGGGTTAAACTTCTCCAAAACAAAACGCCTTCTGGTAAGGATTCGATGTCTGTCAAGATGCTTGCGCCTGTGGTTGTATACCCTGAAATCGTTTCAAAAAAAGCATTGGTGAAATTGGGAATTGTAGCGGTCATAAGATAGGGTACCGACCCTGAAAGTGCCATGACAATCCATCCAAAAGTAACGACAATATAGCCCTCACGCTTGTTCATTTCTTTAGAGTGGTTCTTTGTAAAAACCATAAGCAATAACCCAGCAGTCAACACCATAGCGCCAGATAAAAACAAACCAAAAGAAGCCCCATCTCTATAGCAAAAACTCAACAGAGAAGCAACTAACATAAAGCCGCCATTGAACAGCAATAAGAGTCCAAAAAAATAAAAAATTATTTTATAATTCTGTTTCATGTTTGAATTCTAGTAGAACAAACTTTCAACTTTTTTTATGGATTGTGGTAAACAACATACAACCACCCGATCACCAGCTTGAATTTTAAAATCCCCAAGAGCTATGATTCCTTCGTTAGATCTAATAACTCCACCAATAATGGCCGCTCTTGGAAAATCAATATTTTTAATAAAATGGCCGCATATCTTGGAAGTTTCCTTGACAACAAACTCCAATAGCTCAGCTTCCATATTGGCCAATTTAGTCATGGCAACCACCTCCCCTTTTCTTATGTATCTAAAAATACTGTTAGCAGCCAACAACTTTTTATTGATGAGAGTGTCTACCCCGATAGACTGAGTCAAGGCAAAATAATCCATATTTTCAACCAATGCAATGGTCTTTTTCACCCCTTTCGATTTAGCGACCAAACAGGACATTATATTGGTTTCAGAATTTCCAGTGAGAGAAATTAGTGCATCCATTTCACTTAGATTTTCCTCTTCTAAAAGTTCAATATTTCTACCATCGCCATTGATGACCAAAGCATCCGAAAGTTGGTCAGCCAACTCAATGGCCCGTTCTTTTGATTTTTCTACAATTTTCACATTGAAATCCGTATTGGCCAGCTCTGAGGCACTGTTAGATCCAATTTGACCTCCACCTAAAATCATGATATTTTTAATTGGTGTTTTTTGCTTACCCGTCAGTTTACACAATTCTTCGTCACCGCCCTTAGAGGTCATAAACACCACTCTGTCCCCCTCTTTAAACTTTGTATCCCCTCTAGGAATAAGTGTTGAACGAGATCCTAAGCGTTGAATTGCGATGGGAATAAAATGAATGTCAGATAATATTTCTGCCGCGACTTTAACAGGTTTGTCAATAATTTGAGCCTCACTTGAAAGCGTCAATCCAAGCATGGTCAGTGCGCCATCTTCAAATTCATAAGTATCGTTAAAAACAGATTGATTAAGAATCAATTCAATCTCAGAGGCAACTAAGGACTCTGGGGAAATCAACTCGTCAATTCCCAATGCTTCAAATCCTAGCTCTGCTTTATTTTCAATGAACTCAGTGTTGGAAATTCTTGCAATGGTGCGTTTGGCCCCCAACTGCTTGGCCAATACGCAAGAAGTAATGTTAGAAGTTTCAAAAGAAGTCACAGATATAAATAAGTCTGTAATGGCAATATTGGATGCTTTTAATACTGATACAGAAGTGATATCTCCAGAAACAACTTTGATATCTAAATGCGTTTCTGCATAGGCCAACCTTTCTTTGTCTAAATCAATGAGTGTGATCTCCTGAGACTCATAAGACAAGAGCTTGGCCAGGTGAAATCCGACTTCTCCAGCGCCGGCTATAATAATTTTCATTAATTATCAATTAATAGATGTGCAAATATAGTTTATTTTTAGGGATTTGTATTTGAATTGCATTTCTTTGCAGTGCTAAAAAACAAAAAATTAACCCGCATCCATGCCCAGGAAAATAACCCCATATAAAGACAGTTCTTTAAGTAAAAAAGAACAAATTGCTCAAATGTTTGATACAATATCCAGAGAATATGACGGCCTAAATCGGGTCATTTCATTTGGAATCGACATCAAATGGAGAAACCGGGTGGTGGCTCTTGTGGGCTTGCATAATCCCGATACAATTTTGGATATTGCCACAGGAACTGGCGACTTGGCCATCAATTTGACCAAAACCAATGCAAAAAAAATCGTTGGATTGGATATCAGTGAGGGGATGTTGAACGTGGGACGAGAAAAAATCAAAGTAAAAGAGCTCAGTCACAATATTGATATGGTGGTAGGCGATTCCGAAAACTTACCTTTTGACGATGGGAGTTTTGATGCCATCACAGTGGCTTTTGGTGTGCGAAACTTTGAGACGCTAGAAACGGGACTGACAGAAATTCTGAGAGTTTTAAAACCCGGTGGGGTCTTTGTGGTTTTGGAAACCTCAGTGCCAAAAAAATTTCCATTCCGACAAGGCTATTTTTTGTATGCCAAAATATTTTTACCGCTTATAGGCAAGCTCTTTTCCAAAGACAAACAAGCCTACGGTTATCTGAGCGCTTCTGCGACAAAATTTCCTTGTGGAGATGCCTTTAACAATATTTTGAGTCAAATTGGGTTTATAAAAGTGAAAGACCTTCCTCAAACCTTTGGAGTTGCTACAATATACACCGCTACAAAACAGTAAAAATGAAACCTTTAAAATGTCTATTTTTTTTAGTCGTGATTGTTTTTCAAGCCGAGGCCCAACTCTTCACAAAAGAACGGCTTGTCAACAACGAAAACTTCGACAAAGCAAGGCTCTCTTACGGCTATTATCTAGGGTTCAATAACTACGACTTTAACATTGACTACAATACTGACGTAGATGATATTCAGGTGATTAAATCTGTAGGGTTCAATGTTGGTTTGATTGGAAACATCAGAATCAATGATTATTTTGATATAAGGCTTGAACCAGGACTGGTAATGTCCAACCGCACTTTAAGTTTTAGTGGTAGCTATTTTGAAGGCCTGGTTTACGAAGAAAAAGACTTGGAACGGGAATTGCGCTCCACATATGTACACATACCGCTTTTGATTAAGATTTCTACCAAGCGTGTTGACAATATTAAACCTTTTATCGTCGGAGGTATTTCCACAGCCCTAAATCTATCGAGCAATCAAGATAATCCTGATGATAACAGTCAGGGAGTTTTTAGATTGGTCAAAAACAATCTCTACTACGAATTGGGAATTGGAGTGGATATTTTTCTGACCTGGTTTAAATTCACCCCATCAATTAGGGGTGTTTTTTCAATAAAGGATGAGCACATTAAAGACTTAGATCTCAACAGCCCTTGGACTCGAAATATCGACCAGATGCAAACCCGAGGTTTTTTTATAAACTTTACCTTTCAATAGACCGCCTTTTATATTCACTCAAAATAATGGCAGCGGCAGTGGCAACATTTAAACTTTCCGTTTTTTTGATTGATCCAAATCTTGGTATCGCAATTTCTTTTTTCAGTTTAGAGGCCACTTCTTTGGATATGCCTTTGGATTCATTTCCCAATACAACAACCCCTTTGTTTGGAAATTCCGCATCGTAAATAGAAGCTTTTGCGTCCATAAATGTTCCAATGGTTTCCGACTTCCCTTCCAAAAATAACTCCAGTTTGACATAATGGATATTGACGCGAACGTGCGAACCCATGGCAGCCTGTACAACTTTTGGATTGTAGCAATCAACTGAAGTTTTACTGCAGACCAAATCCTTGATGCCAAACCAATCGCACAAACGAATGATGGTTCCTAAATTCCCTGGATTGTTTAGGCCGTCCAGGGCTAAAATTAGAGAGGATAAATCTACCTCTTTGGGTGGTGGAATTTTAAAAATAGCCAAAACCTCATTTGGGGTAACAAGGGTGCTAATTTTTTGTAAGGTATTTAAATCGATTGGAGTATGTTGCTCCTTGTAAATAGCATACTTCTCAGAGATTGAAAAAATCTCCATCAATTCGTAATTGGAATCTAAAAATTCTTGTACAACCTTGGGGCCCTCAACGATAAAAAGCGCTTGTTTGAGCCGCTGTTTTTTTTGTCTCAAACTCAGGATTCGCTTGAATTGGTTTTTAGTTAACATCTAAAAAATGTACATTTGGTTAATATCCTTAATTGAGTATAAATCTAAATTTTATTTGTGTCTTGTTGAAGCAAACGCTAAAAAAAATTACGACCCTCGCTGTTGGAGTTTACTTGCTCACGGCTTGTGACGCAGTTAAAAGAGTTAAAAATAACGATTTTCTTCTTTTAGAAAACAAATTTATTGTCAACGGAAAAAACAATAATTCTGAGAAAATCTCCAGGCTTTCTTTTCAAAAAGTAAACAGCAAAATCCTTGGCATTCCAGTAAAACTTCACATTTACAACTTGGCCCGACCTAAAAGGGATTCTATTTTTAGCGCCTGGTTAAGTCAACGCCCAAAACGTCAAAAGCGCTACACGAGAACATTTTCAAAAAAACAAGTTGACCAAATTAAAAAAACATCGCTTGGTTTCAACCAATGGTTGAAAAATACTGGTGAAGCCCCAGAAATCTTAGATTCATTGAAAATCAGTAAAACCAAACTAAACTTGGAGCGTTACTATTTCTCAAAAGGGTGGTTTGATCGAACCGTTAACTATAAAGTAGACACGCTAAAGAATCGACATGCCACTTTAGAATTTCAAATTTTTACTGGAGATCCTCATAAAATTGGAGCTGTAAGTGCAGAAATAAGAACCCCAATTTTAGATTCAATTTACAATCAATCCAAAGACAATTCATGGCTAAAAAATGGCGCGCAATTTGATTTTTCAAATTTTGATAAAGAACGTTCAAGAGTGTCTAACAACTTTAGAAATTCTGGCGTCTATTATTTCTCACGAGATTACATTCGATTTGAAAACGATACCATTGGAAAGGACAAGCAAGTCGATGTAAAAATGACCGTTGCCAATAGAATTATTAGAAGTGGAGACTCCTTATCCCAACGCGCTTTCAAAGTCTATAAGATCAAAGACGTGAATGTTTTTACGGATGCTAGTTTTGAAAATCGCAGTCAATTATCGCCAAAAAAAACAGCGACATTCAATGATTTTAATTTTTATAACTTCAAAAAATTAAAATACAAACCAAAGTCAATTACCAATGTTATTCAAATTGCAAAAGGAAATTTATACAGCGATTTGGATAAAACACGAACGTATCGCTATTTAAATGCATTGAATAGTTTTAAGTATCCAAACATTGAGTATTTAGAAAACCCCCAAGACACAAGCTTGACAGCGAATATATATTTAAATCCCAAAAAAAAATATGGCTTGGGATTTGATTTTAACGTCTCTCAAAGCAATATCCAAAAAATTGGCCTTTCTTTTAGTACAGGTCTCATCATAAGAAATGTTTTTAAAGGAGCTGAAACCTTGCAAGTTTCTGCACTTGGGGCCATAGGAGCCTCCAAAGATGGTGCAAAAACAAATGACAGACTTTTTGATATCAATGAATTGGGGGCTGATGTTAAACTCAACATACCCAGAATGTTTTTCCCAGTTAACACTCAAAAAATAATCCCTAAGTATATGCTGCCAACCACACAACTTGGACTGGGCTTTACTGGACAAAAAAACATAGGATTGGACAAGCAAACTTTCAATGGACGCATACGCTACAATTGGCTACCAAAGAAAAACATCTCCAATACATTTGATTTGTTAAACCTTCAATATGTAAGAAATTTAAACCCCGGAAATTACTTCAATGTTTATCGTAATTCTTTCAGCAGATTAGAGACAATAGCGCTAAACGCCTACCCTACACCGCAAGAGTTTTTAATCAATAACAGCGATGGAACTACGCAATTAGACATCAATACGGTAGATAATTTTATGGCGCTGGTTGAGGGTGACGCAGATTTTCAAAGCAGCAATGCCAGCGAATATCAATCGGTCAGAAACATTCGCGAGCGAAAAAATAGATTGATTCAAAACAACCTTATTTTGGCCAGTAACTTCAACCTTGTAAAGGACAAACGCGAAAACTCATTTGACACCAATTTTTCTATTTTTAGATTAAAGCTCGAGTTGGCGGGGAATCTACTCAATGCAACCTCTGATCTCATCGGTTTGGATAAAAATGAAAATGGAGAATTTGAAATCAACAACGTCGCGTTTTCTCAATATATAAAAACTGAAATTGATTACATCAAATTGTGGGATGTCGGACGTAACAATGTATTGGCGTTTAGGACTTTTGCAGGAATTGCCTTACCGCTTGGAAACTCCTCTACCATTCCTTTCTCTAAAAGTTTTTTCGCAGGGGGTTCAAACGACAACCGCGCATGGACAGCCTACAATTTGGGGCCTGGTCGTTCTAGCAACAACAACGAATTTAATGAAGCTAATTTTAAAATAGCCATTAGTTTCGAACACCGTTACAAACTTTTTGGAAAACTAAACGGCGCTTTTTTTATAGACGCAGGTAACATTTGGAATGTCTTAGATGATGTTGAGGATCCAAGCGCCATTTTTGATAGTTTTGAGTCGCTTAGAGACCTGGCTGTTGGATCTGGTTTCGGACTTCGATATGATTTTGGCTTTTTTATTTTAAGGTTTGATACTGGATTTAAAACCCACAATCCAACTTACAGCGGAACTGACCGATGGTTTAAGGATTATAATTTCAGCAAAGCAGTTTACAATATTGGAATCAATTATCCTTTTTAAAATCCTGTCTATAATTCAATCGATTTCGTATCGAGGGTTGAATAATACCGTTTAAAAAAAGTAATGCCTCGTCATAAATTTTAGTACTTTTGACGCAAATTAAAAGAAATAAAATGAGTCATTTAATCCAAGCCGGTGTTGCTACTGGAAAAGAAGTTCAAAAGATTTTTAAACTTGCCAAACAAAAAGGATTTGCACTTCCCGCAGTCAATGTCATTGGTTCTAATAGTATCAATGCGGTTTTAGAAACTGCCAAAGAACTCAATGCTCCGGTGATTGTTCAATTTTCTAATGGGGGAGCTCAGTTTAATGCTGGAAAAGGCCTTTCTAACGAAAAACAGCAAGCAGCCGTAGCGGGTGCCGTCGCAGGCGCCAAACATGTCCATCAAATGGCCGCAGCTTATGGCGTCTCTGTTATTTTGCATACCGACCATTGCGCTAAAAAATTACTGCCTTGGATTGATGGTTTGTTAGACGCTAGTGAAACGCATTTTAAAGCCACAGGAAAACCTCTTTATAGCTCCCATATGATTGACCTTTCTGAAGAACCTATTGAGGAAAATATTGAAATCTGTAAAGCTTATTTAAAAAGAATGTCCAAAATGGGAATGACCCTGGAAATTGAATTGGGTATTACAGGCGGCGAAGAAGACGGTGTTGACAACAGTGATGTAGATGCGTCTAAGCTTTACACCCAGCCAGAGGAAGTGGCTTACGCTTATGAAGAACTAAGCAAAGTAAGTGATCAGTTTACCATCGCGGCTGCTTTTGGAAATGTACACGGAGTTTACAAACCCGGAAATGTCAAATTAACGCCAAAAATTCTTAAAAACTCTCAGGAGTTCATTACAAATAAGTATGGGGTTTCAGAAAACCACATCGATTTTGTGTTTCACGGCGGTTCAGGTTCATCAGTTGAAGAAATTCGCGAGGCCATTGGTTACGGAGTGATCAAAATGAATATTGATACCGATCTACAATATGCGTTTATGACTGGCGTGCGGGACGACTTTTTAGCACATCAAGACTACTTAGCAGCACAGATTGGCAATCCAGATGGAGAAGATGTTCCCAATAAAAAATATTACGATCCCAGACGTTGGTTAAGACAAGCCGAGACCGCTTTTATTGCGCGTTTAAAAAGGGCTTTTGAGGATTTAAACAATGTAGACACATTGTAAAAAAATATCATTAGATTTGCTTTAATATCTAACCATTTATAAGATTATGGCTTGGTTCAAAAGAACAGACAAAGGCATTCAAACCCCAACTGAAGCAAAACGCGACACCCCCAAGGGACTTTGGTATAAATCACCCACCGGAAAAATCATTGAAACTGAAGAGTTAGAAAAAAACTTTTTTGTCAGTCCAGAAGACGGTTACCACGTACGCATTGGAAGCAATGAGTATTTCAACATCTTATTTGACGACAATAAATTTAAGGAACTCGATAAAAAAATCACTTCCAAGGACCCCTTAAAATTTTCGGATAAAAAAAAATATAGCGATCGTTTGAAAGCGGCGCAAGACAAAACAAAACTCAAAGACGCCGTTCGTACTGCCGTTGGTAAATCAAAAGGCAAAGACTTGGTTATAGCCTGTATGGATTTTCGCTTTATTGGAGGTTCTATGGGCAGTGTGGTAGGTGAAAAAATTGCACGTGCCGCAGATTTTGCCCTCAAGAAAAAAATTCCTTTTATGATCATTTCAAAATCGGGAGGCGCCCGAATGATGGAGGCCGCCCTGTCTTTAATGCAAATGGCTAAAACTTCTGTTAAATTGGCGCAATTGGCAGAGGCTGGTATTCCTTATATATCACTTTGTACAGATCCCACGACTGGTGGGACCACGGCTTCCTTTGCGATGCTGGGAGACATCAATATCAGTGAACCTGGCGCATTAATTGGCTTTGCGGGACCCCGCGTTGTTCGCGACACGACAGGAAAAGAGTTGCCAGATGGATTTCAAACAGCCGAATTTGTTTTGGAACACGGCTTTTTAGACTTTATCACCCACCGCCAAGCGCTTAAGGATAAGGTGAACCAATACATCGATTTGATTCTAAATCAACCTCTAAGAGCATAATTTTTTTAAAGCAAAGCGCAATTTTGTTGAAATTGTCTATATTTGCCCCTCAATTCTGAGCGACAGAATTGTTTACATAAAAATTATTTAAATAAATATTGGAATGTACCTAACAAAGAAGATCAAAGAAGACATCTTTAAAAAACATGGAAAAGATGCGAAAAACACAGGTTCCTCAGAGGGACAAATCGCATTGTTTACCCACAGAATTAATCACCTAACTGAGCACCTTAAGAACAACCGAAAAGACTACAACACAGAGCGATCTCTTGTAAAGCTTGTAGGAAAGCGTCGTTCCTTGCTGGACTATCTCATGAAAAAAGACATCTTGAGATACCGTGCGATTGTCAAAGAATTAGGATTGAGAAAATAATACCAAAAAAGAGGCCGCATGCCTCTTTTTGATTGAGCGTAATTTTACGCAAAACACATAGAAGAAGCTAATTAAAGTTTTTCATTGGTCACAACACACACAACAACACAACACCAATGTTTAATTAGAAAAATATAAAATGATTCCAAAAGTTTATAAAGAGGTCATTGACCTCGGTGATGGAAGAGAAATTTCCATAGAAACCGGAAAATTAGCCAAACAAGCCCATGGTTCTGTTGTGGTTCAATCCGGAAAGTGTATGCTGCTTTGTACAGTCGTATCCAATTACAAACAATCCGATGTGGATTTTTTACCACTCACGGTAGATTATCGCGAAAAATTTGCCGCTGCTGGTCGTTATCCAGGCGGATTTTTTAAGCGCGAAGCCCGTCCAAGCAATGGAGAAATTCTAACCATGCGTTTAGTTGATCGCGTTTTGCGTCCATTGTTTCCAAAAGATTACCACTCGGAAACCCAAGTGATGATTCAATTGATGTCACATGACGAAGATGTCATGCCAGATGCCATGGCAGGATTGGCGGCCTCCGCGGCCATTCAGTTGTCAGATTTTCCATTTGAATGTGCTATTTCTGAAGCCAGAGTGGGACGCATCAATGGTGAATTTATCATCAACCCTAGCAGAGCACAACTCGAAGAATCCGACATTGATATGATGATTGGTGCCTCAGCAGATTCTGTGATGATGGTCGAAGGTGAAATGGATGAGATTTCAGAAGAAGAAATGGCAGAAGCCATCAAATTCGCACATGAGGCTATCAAAGCACAGTGTGCAGCTCAAGAAAAATTAGCCAAAGCCTTTGGTAAAAAAGAAGTTCGTGAATATGAAGCTGAAAACGCCGATGAAGACCTGGCTAAAAAAGTACATGACATGGCCTATGACAAGGTTTATGCCGTAGCCAAAGCAGGTTCTGCAAAACAGCAAAGAAGTGCCGCTTTTTCTGAAATCAAAGATGAAATTACTGCCAGCTTTTCCGAAGAGGAACAAGAGGGTTACGGAAATTTAATTTCCAAGTATTACAGAAAAGCCGAAAAGGCCGCAGTTAGAGACCTGACGCTTAATGAAGGATTGAGACTGGATGGACGAAAAACAGATGAAATACGACCCATATGGTGTGAGGTAGATTACTTGCCCTCCACACATGGCTCCTCAGTATTTACACGTGGTGAAACCCAAGCACTTGCAACGGTAACACTGGGCACGTCAAGAGATTCAAATCAAATTGATATGCCCTCACATGAAGGTGAAGAACGTTTTTATTTACACTACAATTTTCCGCCTTTTTGTACTGGTGAAGCACGACCCATTCGCGGAACTTCACGCCGTGAAATTGGACATGGAAACTTGGCACAACGCGCCCTCAAAGGAATGGTGCCCGAAGATTGTCCATACACAGTGCGTGTGGTAAGTGAAGTTTTAGAAAGTAACGGTTCCTCATCCATGGCCACCGTTTGTTCTGGGACCATGGCCCTGATGGATGCTGGTGTACAGTTAAAGAAACCAGTCTCAGGTATTGCCATGGGACTGATTTCCGATGCAGATAGCGGAAAATATGCGGTGCTTTCAGATATCTTAGGAGACGAAGATCACCTAGGGGATATGGATTTTAAAGTCACTGGAACAGCCGATGGGATTACGGCTTGTCAAATGGATATCAAAGTAAAGGGCCTGTCTTATGAGATCTTGGTCAAAGCCTTGCAACAGGCAAGAGATGGCCGCTTGCACATATTGACCAAACTAACAGATACAATTTCTGCACCTGCTGAGGATGTGAAACCACATGCCCCAAAAATGGTCACGCGCATCATCCCCAACGAATTTATTGGAGCGCTTATTGGTCCTGGTGGAAAAGTCATTCAGGAACTTCAAAAAGAAACTGGCACCACCATTGTTATCAATGAAGATCCAGTAACTGAAGAAGGTATTGTTGAGATTCTTGGAACGGACCAAGACGGTATTGACGCTGTTTTAGCGAAAATAGATTCCATTATGTTTAAGCCAGAAGTTGGCAGTGTTTATGAGGTAAAAGTCATTAAAATGCTAGATTTTGGTGCGGTAGTTGAATATATGGAGGCGCCCGGAAATGAAGTTTTGTTGCACGTGAGTGAGCTGGCTTGGGAACGCACTGAAAATGTCTCAGATGTTGTCAATATGGGCGATGTCTTTGACGTGAAATATTTTGGTGTTGATGCCAGAACCCGAAAGGACAAAGTATCTCGAAAGGCCTTACTTCCAAAGCCAGAAGGTTATGTGGAACGTCCTCCAAGAGATCGAAAACCAAATAACAGAGGTAGAGACAATCGCAGAAATGATCGAAGACCAAGACGCGATTAAAGATGTCTATATATTGACAATTTATTAAAAAAAGCCATTTTAAAATAAAATGGCTTTTTTTGTAACATTTGGTTGGCATTAGACGTATAACCATATGAAACCAAAATAAATTGAATAAGATTAAACAATATGAGACAACTTAAAATTACAAAACAAGTCACCAATAGAGAAACCGCCTCTCTAGACAAATACCTTCAGGAAATTGGAAAAGTTGATTTAATTACCGCTGATGAAGAAGTGGAATTGGCCCAAAGGATCAAAGCCGGTGACCAAATCGCTTTAGAAAAATTAACCAAAGCCAATCTTCGTTTTGTCGTTTCAGTTGCCAAGCAATATCAAAATCAAGGGCTCACCCTACCCGATTTAATTAATGAGGGCAATTTAGGGCTTATAAAAGCCGCCCAACGCTTTGATGAAACCCGTGGGTTTAAATTTATTTCCTATGCCGTGTGGTGGATTCGTCAATCCATTCTTCAAGCCTTGGCGGAGCAGTCAAGAATTGTACGCCTGCCACTAAACAAAATTGGATCCATCAATAAAATTAATAAGACCTATGCCTTTCTGGAGCAATCTCACGAGAGACCTCCAAGTGCTGAAGAAATTGCCAAGGAATTGGACATGACTATCAATGATGTCAAAGAATCTATGAAAAATTCTGGCCGTCATGTTTCCATGGACGCTCCGCTTGTTGAAGGAGAAGATTCCAACCTCTATGATGTTTTGCGTTCAGGAGAGTCGCCAAACCCAGACAAGGAACTCCTACACGAATCATTAAGAACAGAAATTGAACGCGCACTGGAAACATTAACCCCGCGAGAAGCAGATGTCATCCGTTTGTATTTTGGCTTGGGCAACCAACACCCTATGACCTTGGAGGAAATCGGAGAAACCTTTGATCTCACAAGAGAAAGAGTACGCCAAATAAAAGAAAAAGCCATTCGACGTTTAAAGCACACCTCAAGAAGTAGAATCTTAAAAACCTATCTCGGTTGACAATAAAACCCTCGCCATTAAGGCGGGGGTTTATTTTTTGTGGTATTTTTGTTAAACTAAAAAAGAATTATGCAATCACTAATAGCACCCTCTATTTTAGCCGCCGATTTTGCCAACCTTCAACAGGATGTTGAACTGGTCAATAACAGCCAGGCCGACTGGTTTCACATCGATATCATGGACGGCGTTTTTGTTCCCAATATTTCTTTTGGGATGCCTGTTTTAAAAGCCATTGCAAAACACGCCAAAAAAACATTAGATGTGCATTTAATGATTGTAGAACCTGAGCGTTATATCAAAACATTTGCAGAGCTAGGTAGCGATATTTTAACGGTACATTTTGAGGCTTGTAAAGATCTAGCGCCAACCATAAAGGCCATAAAGGCTGAGGGTATGAAGGCGGGCGTTGCCATAAACCCAGACAGCAGTGTTTCTGTATTAGAGCCATTTATTGCTGAGATTGATCTGGTTTGCCTGATGAGTGTACACCCAGGGTTTGGGGGCCAAAGTTTTATTGAAGGGACTTATGAAAAAATCCAACAGCTCAAAGCGCTAATTCACAAAAAAGGGGCTGCGACAAAAATTGAAGTTGACGGTGGGGTCACTGCCGCAAATGCCAAAAAATTAAATAATTTGGGTGCCGATGTTTTGGTGGCTGGAAGTTTTGTCTTTAAAAGTGAGGACCCCTCAACTACCATTGCTGATTTAAAGCAACTTAGCGCATAGGGTAACGAACTTGCAGTGATAGTAAATTTATAGATCTGCTTGGAAGCTTTGTAAACTACCACCCAAGAAATAATTCAATTAAAATTCATTAAATATACTATAT
>PBQM01000018.1 GCA_002725015.1 Flavobacteriaceae bacterium
TGGTAAAGGATTGCGCGGACAACAGGGTAATTTGTAAACACAGCGGTAAAATAAATACAACTAAAAAAAGAGCTCTTTTTGGCATTAATTTTTAAACTAAAAAGGCAGTTTTGGGGGAAGTAAAGTCAAAGGCTTTTTATTTTAATACTCCAAATATTCGCCATCACCAATGTTAAAAGAAAGCGAAAATCTAAGGGTGTTTTCCAGTGGGTTTTGAACTTTGGAAGCTGAAAATAAATAAGACAAATCAATATCCACAGTGCTGTACTTAAATCCAGCCCCAAGGGTAAAGAATTTACGTGCCCCTTTAAATTCATTTTCGTTGAAGTATCCAGCCCGCAAGGCAAAGGAATCTTGGTATAAATACTCTGCACTAAGCGCCCAAGTAAATTCATCAAGCTCTTCGCTAAAGCCGCCAGGGGCATCCCCAAAGGATTGGAACATTCCTTCCACAAATCCAATGTCTTCATAAGTGTCCCCATTGTTATTTACAGCAACACCACTGCCAACGACCTCGTCTCCATCATCGTAAACACCATTGTCATTGTTGTCTATCCAGCTTTCATATTTATTGGCAGCGGGCGTTGGTATTAAAAGTTTGGTAACCTCAGCAGTAACACTTAATTTGTTGTAATAGTCAAAAATAAAATCAAAACCCCCGCCCAATCTGAGTGTGGTGGGGATAAAGTTTTCTCTACCTGCATCATCGTATTTTATTTTGGGACCAATATTTTGCAGGGCAAAACCGCCTCGCCAGCGGCCATTAAAATCATTATAAGCCACTTCTTCGCTTTGGTAATAGCCGGAAATATCTACGCCAAATGAACTTGCAGCTTGAGTATTAGGGTCTAGTGCTTGTAATCTTAAATCGGAGCGCAAATAACGAAAGGCGACACCCATAGAAAATTGATCAGACAGCCTCAGCGCATAAGAGACATCTAAAGTGAGTTCATTGGGTTTTTCGATAAGACCAAGGTCAAACTCCGTTTCTCGCAGTTCAATTTCACCCAGCGAAAAATATTTAAAACTGGCTGCAATGGCGCTTCGCTCACTGAGGCGATTAAAGTAGGTGACATTGCCCAAGAAAATATCATTGACGAGTTTACTTAAATAAGGGGTATAGCTGATTCCAAAACCCGATTTGGTTTCAGAAAAGGCATATTTTGACGGGTTCCATTGTTGTGAGTAAGTGTCTACAGAAGTGGCCACCCCCATGTCTCCCAAACCAGCCGCTCTAGCATCAGAGGCGATGAGTAAAAATGGAACTCCTGTGGTGATCACTCTTTCATAATTTTCAAGACTGTTTTCAATAATGATTGGTTCGTTGATAACGGTCTGTGATTCAGATCTTGATGGAGCTGAGAATATTATCGCAGAAATCAATAATGCTAATATTTCAAATTGTTTTGAAAGTTTTTTTTGGTTCATCATTTTTTAATTTGAATCAAACAAATATAAGTTTTTATTAAAGGACTACAAGTTTTTCAATTTTTTCTGATTTGAGGCCTGTTAGCGGAGATTTCACATTTAATTTATAAACGTAAACACCTTTCCCGATCTTGGCTCCAAAATCATCCCTGCCGTCCCATGTGATGTTTCTTGACAGTGAACTTGTGGTTCCGCTGCCGTTGGTTTGGCTGTTGATGGTTTTAATCAATTTTCCTGAAATCGTAAATATTTGTATTGAAACGTCTAAAACACCCGAACTATTGTGATTGAACCAAAATTCTGTATAATTAATGAAAGGGTTGGGGTAATTTAGTACGTTTGTGAGCTCTAAACTTTCGTTCTGGTCAAAAACCGTAAATTGAATTTCCTTTGTACAACCGTTGTTGTAAACATCCCATGCTTTGAGTGAGAGGGTGTGTTGGCCAGGGGATAAATTTCTTAAAGGATAACTTAAAGTCCCACTTTGGTAACTGTCTAGATCCGCAATATAATAATCGTTTAAAATATAGGGGTTGGTTTCATCGCCATCAATCAGCGCTACAATGTCGTGGCCAACGCCACTGGAAGTATTGATGCCATTTTCGTCATATAATTTAGCAATAAGTGTGGGGTTTTCATTGGTGATTCCTCCAGAAACAAAACTATCATCATTCATATACAGTTCAATATTTGGACAACTGCTGTCTGCAGGGGCATCCAAATTAACTCCCCCAATTTTAATGTCAAAATTGTACCCTCTTTGATCAGAAAGGGGAACATCTGTTTTTGAATAAAAGCTGATTTTACCATTTCCGACAGGGATCACTATGTCTCTTGGAACTATAAAATTGATCTCAAATTCACCATTTTCTACTGAGGCCTGTCCTCTAAACAGCACTTCGCCCAAGGCTTCGTAATCCATGGTTATCAGCTGACCATTAAAAAAGGTACCGTCATTTCCCAAAGTGGTTCTTTGAATATTTTTATCGTATATGGTCGCGGTCAGTGTACCATTGTAGCTGTTTAAAATATTACCTTGGTCATCCGAAACAAATCCCTCGATTTTTGCAGGGCTCAATGCTTGTAAAGGCGTTGTTGTTGTGGCGATGTCCTCATTGTTAATTTTAGTCGCAATAATTTCTGGAGCTGCCAATGGAATTTTCATGGCTGGGTCACCAATAAAGAAAACCAACCGCCGCTGGGAATTGTTGGTCACTGCTGGGTCGTTTTTTGTCAGTCTCAAAGCTTCCGCCATGCTCATTGTTTGGCTGTTTTCAAAATCAAATAAATATTGGCTTAAAGTGGTGTTAAATTGAATGCCCACACTGATAAAGATTTGACGGGTAGTGGTGATCAATCCAATGGCCCCCCCTTTTTTATTCCAATACAAGAACTCACCCGCTGTAACCCTTAGCGGGTTGTCAAATTTTGTGTATTCACAGGTCACTGTTACAAAGCAACTGAGTTTATTGGGGTTGGTGAGCTCTTGAGCATTTATTTTGTCGAAAATACGTTCTTGCGCAAGGCCATCCTCGCCTCCATGGCCAAAGTAATTTACCACGATTGCACCGACTTCAAGGGCGTCAAAGATGGCTTTGTTGACTTGAGGGTATCGACTGCCTCCAGACGAAGTTTCTTGTGCGTAAGTATCCGCATGAATTTTTTCTACATTTATAAAGGGCTTTGATTGCTTTACATCTTCTGCAATTTGATCTGTTGTTTCTTGTAAATAGCGGTCGGATATTTTATCGACGTCGTCAGAAATTAACAAGAAGTTGTTGCGCCAATTCCCAAAGGCTTCACTGCTGTAATAAGATTCAATTTTATCAACCATTTCTGAGGCTCGCTGCGGCGTTTCAGCTAAAATTCTTCCCACCGCAAGATCTAATTTATCTCCAGAGATCATACTCCCCTCTGTGGGGTCCATCATCCCAAAAAAATCATCTGATATAAAAGACGTTGTCAAATTAAAACTGCTTGTNGACAACCATGAGGGCGTAATGTTTGTATTGTTGGCTGTACGGTCTTTATAATCAAAAGAGGCATCGCCAAACAGACACAAATAACGCAGCCTATTGTTTGCACTGCTGGCGTTGTCGTACACATATTTTACGAGATTTCTAATTGCGGAAATATCTTGCATACCAGAACTAAATTCGGCATAAATAGATTCAAGAGTGATGACTTTTACATTGAGGTTGTTTTTTGATCGATTGATGTTGGCCAGGCGCTCTGCCTGTGAACTCAGCAATTGTGGAGCAATGATCAAATAATCTAGGTCTTCAAATTGACCTTGAGGATTTAAAAATACAGTTCCTTTTACATCTTGATTGGACACGGATGCATTGGGCAGTAAAATAGGACTGAAGGTGTTGGACAGGGCTAAAGCTTGGTATAGCTTTAGACGCCCTAGATTGGTTTTAAAACTAAACTCAGCACTGTTTTCAGTGTTGGAGTAAAAAGTTGGATTGTAGGGATCTGTAATCTCCCAAACCTCATCAATTTCGCTGGCATTAGAGAGGTTGAATTCTCCAACGCCACTGAGTTGGGGCATGCTGTTGTTTTTAAATTGAAATTGTTGGCCGTTTGCGATCAGTGATCTCTCGGCTTCAATTGAAATATAATCCAAATATGCTGAGGCAGAAGGATTGCCATTATTGTTGTATATCATATCAACACTTATGTCATCAGAACTGCTGCTAAACGAAGTTTCATAGATGTTTTGGGTACCAAGGATACCATATTCTACTGAGGGCAGGGAAAGATTTCCTATGGGGTTACTGTTAATCGCAATCTCCATATTTGTGGTAGACTCAGCGGTTGCCGCCACATAGATCTTAAATTTTAAGGGACTGCTATTCACTAAGTTTGGGAATGAAAAATTAAACGTTCGTGCATTTTCGAAATAAAAGCGGTGACCGAACCAACGTCGCCCCATTTGTCCAATATTATAATCGTCCTGTTCAACAAATTTATAATCGTGAAAACTGTTAAAACTTGTGGTGGGTGCGCTGCTGGGTTCAATGGCCGCATTCATCCGCAAGCCGTTTTCGTTGTCTAGGTGCACATAATAGTAGACTTCGTCGCTGTAGGGGTTGATGTGTGAGTTGTTATCGCTGTTAAAAGATTTTGGTCCGATCCCGTAAAAAAGCAGATAATCTTCGTCGTTGAAAACACCATCATCTTCTCCTATAAACCGCGCTCTATTTTGGATCATATCATAAGAAATGGTTTCATCGTTTATAAGGGGCAGTGATTGCCCACCGTGGCCATAAATTTTTATTTTTTTGGGATTTAAATTTGCGGTGTTGATGCCCAAAGAATTAAAAAAGTTTTTGTTTAATTTATGGATCCCAGTAGTATCAATGGCAAAGCGGTACCATTGACCAGATTTTAAAACGGAATTTTGAAGTTCAGAATTTAGGCTTGTCGATTTTTTTCTGTTTATCCCATTGTAATTAACAGAAAAACTAAGGACTTTTTTAACAAGGCCGTTTTCTCTAAAAATGGGGCTTAATTCAATGGTGTTTACGATCTCTTCTCTGGCATTTGAACTGAAAGCTTTAAATTGAAGTCCTTGGGGAATCATATGGAGCTTTAAGTCCTTGAGATCCGATTTTGATACAATTTCAGTAGCGAGATTTGAAAGGCTTGTATTTTTTGTGTCTATTTTTTGATTAACAGATAAAATAGCCCTGTAAATCAGCCCTTTATCAAAAGAAAAGTCATAGTTTTTGGCATCAAAATTTGGAAGTTCAATTTGATTATTCACGGTTGAAAAAACCTTAGATTTTTCCCAATTAATATCAAAGCGTTGCGTCTGGGAATGACCAATTGTCAAAATCCCCCAAAAAAATAAAAGAAATAAAATTTTTCTCATGAAACAATAACGAGGATTGCAGTATTTTAGTATGATTATATCCTTTGAGATTTCAAAATTACGACAATAAAATATTATAAAAAGCGTTATTTATGAAAACGTAATTTTTAAGAGGTTAAAAATTATACAAACAATCTAAAATTTTATTGCAGAACAAATCATATTTATTATATTGCAATTTCTAAATTTTTAGATGCTTTTTAACACAACTAAGTATGAAATGTAAAAAGATATTTAAACTTGCATTCTCAGTATTTGCTTTAATTGCCATTACTGCTTGCAGTTCATCCTCCTCAAAAAACGCCAATTCATCTAGGGGTACTGGATGGCAAATCAATGACAAACAAGGCGGGTTTCAATACAACACCAATTTCAAAGAACAAGAAACGGCTCCTGGCTTGGTTTTTGTCGAGGGAGGAACCTTTACAATGGGGAAAGTCCAAGACGATGTTTTACACGACTGGAACAACAGTCCCAATCAACAACATGTTCAATCTTTTTACATGGATGAGACTGAGGTAACCAACATGATGTATTTGGAATATTTAGATTGGCTAAAGCGGGTGTATCCACCAGACGACCCCTCATATACCGCCATCTACTATGGCGCTTTACCAGACACCCTGGTTTGGAGAAATCGCTTGGGATATTCCGAAATATTAGTTGAAAATTATTTGCGCCATCCAGCTTACAGAAATTACCCCGTTGTGGGAGTCAGTTGGCTCCAAGCCAATGAATACGCCAAGTGGCGATCCGATCGCGTTGGCGAAATACTGCTTCAAACGGAAGGGTATTTAAAAAGAGATTCAAATTTACTTGACGTCAGTGCTGAGAGTAACTTTAACATTGACACTTATGTAAATGCTCCAGATCAATCTTTTGGAGGCAATGGTGAGGTGCTTTCCGGCGGAAAAAGAAAGCCGCAAACGGATGCTGATGGAAATCCCATCAATGTCTACGCCACTCGAGAATCAGGGGCCATTCAAATCCGTTACAGGCTTCCAACGGAGGCAGAATGGGAATATGCGGCACTTGGTTTAACAGAGCTCCGAGAATATAATATCTACCGCGGCCGAAAAAAATATCCTTGGAATGGTCTCTATTCAAGAACTGGAAATCGAAAAATCAAGGGAGATCAATTGGCTAATTTTAAGCAAGGCAAAGGAGATTACGGCGGCATTGCGGGTTGGTCTGACGACGGCGCCGACATCACCAACGAAGTGATGTCTTACGGGCCTAACGATTTTGGTATTTATGACATGGCTGGTAATGTCGCAGAATGGGTTGCCGATGTTTACAGACCCATTGTTGACGATGAGTTTAACGACTTTGCTTATTACAGAGGAAATGTATACACTAAAAATGCTATTACCGATGATGGGCGTGTGAAAATTGTTGGGATTGATGAAATTGAATATGACACGCTTTCCAACGGAAAAATTATTGCCAAAACACTTCCAGGACAAATAGCGCAAGTTGCAGTTGATGAGGACGAGACTTACCTCAGAACCAACTTTGCCACAAGTGACAACCGAAATTTTAGAGATGGAGACCGACAATCTTCAAAATATTTTGATGATTACGAAGGGGTTGATGGCATTTCAAATGAAGATGTCACCAGAGAAATGTATGACTCTCCAGATCACCTGGTAGAGACCAACCCAAATGGTTCTCTCAATAGAAAATTTGACACCTCTAATACCAGGACCTCCCTAATCAATGACAAGGTTCGCGTTTATAAAGGCGGCTCATGGAAAGACAGAGAATATTGGTTAGATCCTGCACAAAGACGTTTTTATCCACAGGATATGGCCACTGATTTTATTGGCTTTAGATGCGCCATGTCTAGAGTGGGTTCCAAATCAAAAAACAAGGCCAAAAGAAAAAACTAGTGCCAACTGATGCTGTTATTTTAAAGTCCTAAATATAATTTGGGACTTTTTTTGTAAATTAAAAAGGATGAAAATAAAAGAGCTTTATGCGCTATTTTTGAACTCTGATGGGATCTCTACAGACAGTCGTAAACTAAAGCCCAACATGCTTTTTTTTGCATTAAAAGGGGATAATTTCAATGCAAATAATTTCACTCAAAAGGCTTTTGATGCTGGCGCCTCATATTGTATCATAGATGAAAAACAAGATCCGCAAAATGAGCGTCTGATTGTTGTAGACGATGTTTTAAAAACACTACAGCAGCTTGCATATTTTCACCGAAAAACTTTAGATATTCCCATAATTGCTCTGACCGGAAGCAATGGCAAAACAACAACAAAAGAGCTCATCAATGTCGTTTTGAGTCGGGCTTATAACATTCATGCAACCCAAGGGAATTACAACAACCACATTGGCGTTCCGCTCACCCTGCTTGAGATGGACTCACAAACTCAAATTGGAATTGTTGAAATGGGTGCCAATCACATAGGTGAAATTGCTGAACTTTGTAAAATTGCAGCCCCTACACACGGATATATAACAAATTTTGGAAAGGCGCATCTTGAAGGTTTTGGGAGTGAGGCTGGGGTGATTAAAGGCAAGTCTGAACTCTACGATTACCTAATAAATAACGCCGGTTTTATTTTTGTCAATTCCGATGATGACAAACAGCTTACACTGTTGGATTCTTATAAAAAAATACATACTTTTTCAGTGAAAAAAAAATCGGATACTCAGGTTTTATTGTCTTCAGAGACCCCTTTTCTAAACATAGAATCACAAGGCTGTTTGATCCAAAGCCAGTTGCTGGGTCGCTATAATTTTTCCAATCTCGCTGCGGCCATCACCATGGGTTGCTTTTTTAAAATTAATCTTGATGACATAAAAAAAGGAGTCGCATCCTACACTCCAAAAAACAACCGTTCTGAAATTATTAAAAAAGGATCCAACACCATTATTTTAGATGCCTACAATGCCAACCCAAGCAGTATGGAGGCCGCCTTGGATAACTTTAATGCGATGAAAAGCAGTGCAAAGCTTGTGATTTTAGGGGATATGTTTGAATTGGGGGGACAGAGCGAAAAAGAGCACCTTGCCCTGATTAAAAAGGTAAATTCTTATAATTTTTCACAAATGTTTTTTATCGGCCTAAATTTTTTCGAATGGGCTTCTACTTTCCCGGAAGGCACTTTTTTTGAAACCACAGCCGCCTTTAAAGAAGCGCTTCTTTCAATGAGGATTGAAAATGCTTTGGTTCTGATTAAAGGATCAAGGGGAATGGCCTTGGAGTGTTTGGTCGAGGCCTTTTAGTCACACGCACTGTCTGATTTTTCGTTTCTTAATTAAGCCTAAGTACTAGCGATTCAATGCCATTATTTTCTTAGTGTCGTCTTTTGTAAAAGTAAGATTGTAGTTTAAATCTCCAAATTCAATTAAAACAATATTGGTCTGTTTATATACACTTTCTAGGAAAATTGTGTTTTCTACACTTATGGATTTCGCCTCTGCATATTGACCGTCCGAAATTTCAAAAAACAGATATATATCATGAAGATCTTTGGCTATTTCCTTTCCAACCCACTTATAATCAGATATTTTCTCATTCATTGAAATTTTTAAATGATTTTTAAAATAATTATAGATCAGCGTATTGGAGGCTTTACTTTCTCCAGAACTCCCTAATTTAAAAGGGCTTTTAATTTCTAATGCTTTTTCAAGGTCTTCAATTGCGACTCTCACTGTAATTTCAATCGACTCTTGCTCTGTATTGTGGTGCAGGGTAGTATGAGAGACATGAAAATCGTGAAAAGGGAGTACAATAGAAAGTAATATAAAGAACAAAGACTTTGTCATAACTGTAAAGATTGTTACTTATCTAAGCCTGTTTTTTTTCTGGCTCTTTCGGCTCTTTGCATGGGGTTTTCAGAGTTACCTTCACTGCGTTTATAAAGCTGGAATCGCGTCGGTTCATTTCTTGGTGGCCAATAATTATTATTCAAATCAACGTCAGCGGTTTCTAAAAATGGATCGAGTCTAACAGCACTCAATTCTTTATCAAGAATGAATATTTTTTTGATTTTCTTTGCGTTTCTTTTCCATATTTCCGCTGGGATTCGCACGATTTCTTGGCTCCCGTCCTTAAATGTAAATTCTAGAATGATCGGCATCACAAGTCCTCCAATGTTTGAAAACTGCAGTTCGTAATAATTTTTATTAGAATTTAGTATTGCTATTTCATCGGCATTGAGGTCGCTCAAAAATTGCTTGTATTCTTCTCTGTCCAATACATTGGTTTTATACGGATCATATGTGGTGTAAAAGTCCACTGAGGCCTTGTCTTTTTCAGTCACTGTTTTTATAATGGAATTGGCATCTCGTGTATTCCCAATGTAAGTGCTGTTTTTTTCTTTTTGATTTTTTGCAATCGGATTTTCAATATCTGGGTCTGCACTATTGACTTTAAACCAACTGACTTGATCCAAGGAAAGATCTACACAGTCGTTGGTATAAAACCACCCTCTCCAAAACCAGTCTAGATCCACGGCACTTGCATCTTCCATGGTCCTGAAAAAATCTGCAGGTGTCGGGTGTTTAAAAGCCCATCTTTCACTGTATGTTTTAAACGCATAATCAAACAACTCTCTTCCCATTATGGTTTCTCTTAGAATATTAAGAGCTGTGGCGGGTTTTCCGTATGCATTATTCCCAAATTGTAGAATGGACTCAGAATTGGTCATGATGGGTACAATGCCACTTTTATCGCCTTTCATATATTGAACGATGTTTTGTGGAGGGCCCCTTCTCGAAGGATAATCTCTTTCAAATTCTTGTTCCGCAAGATATTCAACAAAACTATTCAACCCTTCATCCATCCAAGTCCACTGCCGCTCATCTGAATTGATAATCATGGGGAAGAAATTGTGACCTACTTCGTGAATGATGACCCCAATCATTCCATATTTTGTTCGTTTTGAATAAGTTCCATCTTTTTCAGGCCTTCCAAAATTAAAACAAATCATAGGGTATTCCATGCCAATCGATTTGGCGTGAACCGATGTGGCTTGTGGGTAAATATAATCAGTGGTGTATTTAGAATACACCTTTAGGGTATGGGCCACAGCTCTAGTTGAATACTGTTCCCATAGGGGATTCCCCTCTTTGGGATAATAGCTATAGGCCATTACTCTTTTCCCAGAAATATCAACAGCCATGGCATCCCAGATAAATTTTCTTGAACTGGCCCATCCAAAATCACGTACATTTTCTGCTTCAAAAACCCAAGTTTTTTTGGAGTTGCTTTTGGTTTTTTCATTGGCTTCCGCTTCCGCTTGCGTTACAATGATTTCTGGATTTGTATAATTGTTTTTTGCACTGTCTAATCTTTGTATCTGTTTTTTATTCAACACAGAAGTATGATTTTTAAGTTCTCCTGTAGCCGCCACAACGTGGTCACTAGGGACTGTGATGCTAACTTTATAATCTCCGAAAGGCAATGTAAACTCTCCATTTCCAAGAAACTGTTTGTTTTGCCAACCTTCTACTTCATTATAGACTGCCATTCTGGGAAAAAACTGTGCGATGGTGTAAATTGAATTTCCTTCTTCCTCAAAGTATTCATAACCACTTCTTCCTCCAAGTTTAAGCCGGTCATTGATATTGTAATGATACTTGATATAAAAGGAAAATGCCTGTCCTTTTTTTAGCGGCTTTGGAAGCTCAATTCGCATCATGGTTTCGTTGACTGTATAGGGGAGTTTTTTTCCATTGGTGTCCGTAACACGATCGAGCTTAAAACCGCCGTCAAAGTTCATGCGGTCTTGCATTCTCTTTATGTTTCCAAAGCTGATCTTTGTATTCATGCCACTGGTAGAGGTCAGTTGCCCATAAGAATTTTTTGCACGAATGTTTTGATCCAACTGTATCCACAGATAATTTAAGACATCAGGTGAATTATTGCTATAAGTGATGGTTTCTTCACCGCTTATACTGTTGTTGACTTCATCAAGTTCAACACTTATTTCGTAATCGGCTGTTTGTTGGTAATATTCATGCCCCGGTGCCCCGCTTGCAGTTCTGTACACGTTGGGTGTGGGCAGCTCTTCGTACAACTGTTTAAATTTACTATTGTTTGTATTTTCTTGAGAGAATACAAGCCCCACAAGACCTAATGTCAATAGAGTGAAATTGATTTTTTTCAATTTTAAAACCATGTATTGTTGTTTTATTGTTGATATTAATTGAAAAACTCAACCTTTGGCTGAGTTGTTCATATGTGGGTCATACTGGATTCGAACCAGTGACTTCTACCCTGTCAAGGTAACACTCTGAACCAACTGAGTTAATGACCCTAAGGCGGACACAAAAATAACAATAACTTTGAATATCAAGCTTTTATTTTTAAATTTATATTCATTAACACAAACCAATTCAATTTGTTTCTTTTGTCCAAGGGCCTGTCCTCTAATTACACCATCGAAATGATGTCTAGTGAGTGGTGTAGAAACACTCTGATATCAACGGTATTGATCCTCGCCTTCTTATTTGGTGTTCGTTTTTTAACAAAGCAACAGAACAAGACAATAAGTATTTTTATGGGAGTTGTTATACTTTTAACATCCATTATCAGTCCACTGCGGACTTATATATCGGGCCACTTTAGTTTGGCTGCTGACCTGCCATTTCACCTTTGTGGAATTTCGGCCTTGATTTGTGCAGTCATTCCTTTTTTAAAAAACAAACAACCACTGTTTGATTTTGTTTTTTACACTGGAATTATTGGAGGTTTTATGGGTATTTTAACCCCACAGATGAGTGACTACGACGGAAGTTTTTATGTTTATTTTGTATTCTATATACGTCATATTTTTATTTTTACAATGCCTATTTTTATGCTTCAGAATTTAAATTTAAGACCTCGAAAACAATCCATGCTCAAAACCTTTTTAATATTAAATATATTGTTGGCTTTTATCATGCCTTTTAATTTTTATATCGGTGGCAACTATATGTACCTCGCCCAGCCCCCACAAGTTGAGAACCCACTAGTTATCGGGCCTTGGCCCTATTATATCATAGGGTTTGAAGTATTTGTAGTTCTGCTTTTAGTTTTACTCTACAGTCTGTCAAAGATCTCTCTTAAAAAAAGAGTTCAACAGGCAGTTTGATTGGACTTTAGTATCTTCGCAACAATATTTTAAGGAATGAAACCAAAAAAAACAGTCATTATCACAGGGAGCAGCCGCGGCATTGGCTACGAATTGGTTTCCCTTTTTTCCGAAGCAGGTTATGCAGTTTTAGCACTTTCAAGAAATACCATTCCCCTCAATGCGCTTAAGCTTAAAAACGTGACTGTCATTCCCTTTGATCTGGAAAATACAGAGGATTATAACAAAGTTGAGTCGTTTGTTAAAAAGGAATGGGAACAGGTCAATATATTGATTAATAATGCTGGAATCCTCATCAACCAACCTTTTAGCCAGACTACAATTGAGGACTTTAAAAAAGTATACAATACCAATGTGTTTGGTGTAGCCGAGCTCATCCGAAAGCTGCTTCCTTTTATACCTACAGACGGACATGTGGTCAATATCAGCTCCATGGGGGGGATACAAGGGTCCGTCAAATTTGCAGGACTTTCGGCCTACAGCTCTAGTAAGGGCGCTGTAATTACCCTGACTGAGCTTTTGGCAGAAGAGTATAAAGACTCAGGACCAGCCTTTAATGTTTTGGCTTTGGGAGCGGTTCAAACAGAAATGTTAGAGGAGGCCTTTCCCGGCTATAAAGCGCCAGTTTCGGCAATAGAAATGGCAGTCTATATTTTTGAATTTTCAAAAACAGCGCAGCGATTTTACAACGGAAAAGTTCTCCAGGTTTCCAGTGCAACGCCTTAGTATTATTGAAATATCTTTGGTTTTAGGAGTTGATAAATTAGCCGTCAATAAAAAAATATTTACTTACTTTTGTAAGGGTTTAAAATAACTGTCAATGTTCAATAATTTAAGTGAAAAACTAGACAAGGCTTTACATGTTTTAAAAGGCCATGGAAGGATTACAGAAATTAATGTTGCTGAAACACTTAAGGAAGTTAGACGTGCCTTGTTGGATGCCGATGTCAATTATAAAATCGCTAAGGATTTTACCAGCAAAGTAAAGGAAAAGGCCCTGGGTCAAAATGTTTTGACAACTCTGCAGCCAGGGCAGTTAATGGTTAAAATTGTCAAAGATGAATTGACTGCACTAATGGGTGGAGATGCCGCAGAAGTAAATCTTTCTGCATCCCCATCTGTTATTTTGATGTCCGGATTGCAAGGCTCAGGAAAAACGACTTTTTCTGGTAAATTGGCCCAATTCCTCAAAACAAAAAAATCTAAAAAACCCATGTTAGTGGCTTGTGATGTCTACCGTCCTGCGGCGATTGATCAATTGCACATTATAGGCGAACAGCTGGGGGTTGAGGTCTACAGTGACCCTGGAAATACCGATCCCGTTGCCATTGCCAAAGCCGGTATTGTTGCAGCCAAATCTAAAGCTTGCGATATCGTCATTGTCGATACTGCAGGACGTTTGGCTGTTGATCAAGAAATGATGACAGAAATTTCCAATATCCACACCGCCATTAAACCACAAGAAACTCTGTTTGTCGTAGATGCCATGACTGGGCAAGACGCCGTCAATACGGCCAAAGCCTTTAATGATATTTTAAATTTTGACGGGGTCATACTCACCAAACTGGATGGAGATACTAGGGGTGGTGCTGCAATAAGTATAAAATCCGTTGTCAATAAACCCATTAAATTCATCGGTACAGGGGAAAAAATGGAAGCCATTGATGTGTTTTATCCAGCACGAATGGCGGATCGCATTTTGGGAATGGGGGATGTCGTATCTCTTGTTGAACGCGCCCAAGAACAGTTTAACGAGGAAGAAGCGCGTAAAATCCAAAAAAAGATTGCCAAAAATCAATTTGGTTTTGACGATTTTTTATCTCAAATACAGCAAATCAAAAAAATGGGCAATGTAAAAGATTTGATGGGGATGATACCAGGGATGGGTAAAATGATGAAAGAGGTCGATGTCGATGAGGATGCTTTTAAATCTATTGAGGCCATCATACACTCAATGACCCCCAAAGAACGTTCCTATCCTTCTACGATCAATGCCAGTCGTAAAAAACGCATCAGTGCCGGTTCAGGAACTTCTATACAGGAAGTCAACAAATTGATGAAACAGTTCAGTCAAATGAGCAAAATGATGAAAATGATGCAAGGTGGCAAGGGGCGCAATATGATGCAAATGATGAAAAATATGCCCCGCTAATACGCACAAAAATACTATGATACTGTTAGACGGAAGACAAACAAGCGCCAAAATAAAGCAAGAAATTGCTGAAGTGGTTTCAAAAATGAAACAGCAAAATAATCGGCCACCTCATTTGGCAGCGGTGCTTGTGGGATCTGATGGTGCGAGTATGACCTATGTGGGTGCCAAAGTCAAGGCTTGTGAATTGGTGGGTTTTAAGTCCACATTGATAAAATTACCTCAAAGTACAACTGAAGAAATCTTGTTAGAACAAATCGAAGCTTTAAACAGCAATGCTGAAATTGATGGTTTTATAGTACAGTTGCCGCTGCCTAAACACATAGACGAAAATAAAATTTTAATGGCCATTGACCCCAACAAAGACGTAGATGGTTTTCACCCTGTCAATGTAGGAAGGCTCACTTTAGATTTACCCACTTTTATTTCTGCAACCCCTTTTGGTATCATGGAGCTGTTGGAGCGCTATGCCATTCCCACCTCTGGCAAACACGTGGTCGTTATTGGCAGAAGCCATATTGTTGGCCGCCCCATGAGTATTTTAATGAGTCAAAAACGCAAGGCCGGCAATGCAACAGTGACCATAGCCCACAGCCGAACCAAAGACCTTAAATCCCTCACTCAACAAGCGGATATTGTCATTGCAGCCTTGGGCATTCCAGAGTTTTTAACTTCGGATATGGTCAAAGACAATGCGGTCATTATTGATGTAGGGATCACAAGAGTCCCTGACGATGCCAAGAAAAAAGGCTATAGAATCGTTGGTGACGTAGATTTTAAAAGCGTTTCCAAAAAAGCCAGCCACATCACCCCGGTACCCGGCGGGGTGGGCCCTATGACCATTGCCATGCTTTTAAAAAACACCCTTATGGCTCGAGAAAAATTTTAGCAGCCCTTTTGTCTATCAATTTACCAAGTTTAATTTAACATTTTTTTTATGGTTTTTGCATTAGAATATTTTCAAATAAAAGCCATTTAATTGAGAATTTTTCAATGTAAAACACTGATTGCCATAAATTTGGTAAAAATTATCTGATATCCCCCCTTTTTTTTTAAATTTACACAGACCTTGTTATATTTGCTGTTCGTTTAATTTACATTGTTCTTTAAAACAAGAAATTTTTCGACTATTACTACACTATTTTATGACCAATTAAATAAATTATGAAAAAAATTACTCAATTTGCAATCATCTTCTTCATTGTATTAGGTTTTACCACCAACCTAAATGCCCAAGCAGCTACTCCCCCTTGTCCAACTACCCATACTGACGGTACTTCATACGACATTCTAATCTCAAGTTTTTCAACTACCGGTGGCTTAACAAACATTTCCAATACTAACTCATCCGGATCAGTATCCGACTACAGAAGTCAATATGTAGAAGTATATGAAGGATCAGAGTCTACAATCAATTTTAGCGCAACTATTGGAGGTACATATTGGAATAGACTTCAAATTAGCTTAGATAGTAATTCTGATGGTCAATTTTCAGAAGCTGAAATGCTTTATGGAATAAGAACTTATGGTACAAACTCAGGTACCTTGACTATTCCTGGAACTCTAGCTGCAGGAGATTACAATTTGAGAGTTTTGTGTTCATACAACTCAAATGTATACAATGACCCATGTGCATTTTCTACTAGTTTCCCTAATTCCTTGGGGGATATTGAAGACTACACCTTAAGGGTTAGTTCTTTGCCATCATGTGGTCAAGCTACTGGATTATCTGCAACTGCTTCAAGTTCTCAAGCTGCTGATTTTAGTTGGAACGCTGGAGTGTCCAATGACTCATACTCATGGGAACTTTTCACTGGCACTGACACTTCTGCTGCGGCTGTTGACTCTGGTTCAACTACCTCAACAAGCGATTCAACAAATGCTACTTTATCAGGAAATACACTCTACACAATAGTTTTGACCGGATCATGTTCCGGAACCCCTGCGAGTTCTACTTCCACAACTTTTACAACACTCTGTGATGTTCAAACGCTACCTTATTCAAACAGTTTTGAAGCTGGTCTTACTTGTTTCACCAATACATCTACAGATCCCTGGGCTATTGGGACTGGCACAGGTGGAGCGCTTCCCACTTCAGCTAGTGACGGTACTTCTTTTGTCTATTTCGATGATTACAACTATCAAACGCCTGCAACTGCTGATTTGATCACACCACAAATTGACATGAGTTCAGTTACTGCAGCTTACATGTCTTTTGATTACATGGATTATAGTAGTACCAATGCTAATTCACTCAACACTGATTATGTTGAGGTTTACGTAATCGATGCAACTGGGACTTACTCGACTTCACCAATTTTAACAACTAATGCTAGTGTCTCTACTTGGACATCCCAAGAAGTTGATCTCAGCTCGTATACTGGTCAAATAATTAAAATTGCTTTTAGAGGTACTTCGGTCTGGGGTTATAGTAACCCAAGTATTGATAATTTGTTGGTTTCAGAAGGAAGTACATGTGGTTCTCCAAGTTCACTGTCTGCGACTGCTACAAGTTATCAAGCTGGTTCAGCTTCTTTCAGTTGGACAGCTGGACCCTCCAATGATTCCTACTCATGGGAAATTTTCACTGGCACGGACACTACTGCCACGCCTGTAGACTCTGGTTCTGCGTCGGCCCCAACAACCAGTGGTTCGACCAGCGTTTCATTAGCCAACAATCAACTTTACACCCTAGTTTTGACCGCCTCATGTTCTGGGACACCATTGACTCCTTTGTCAACTACTTTTACCACAATTGATGTAGTCAGTGGCACTTTCACCGAGGACTTTAATACTTATTCACACCAAAATTACACTACAATGGTAAATTCTGGTTCTTGGTATACTCCGTTCGAGAATAATATGATTTGGGCATCTCAGTACCAAACCTCTTCCGCGGGGGTTGCTGGATCTAGTGGATCCGCAACTGACGTCTATTTCACAGTTTACAATGCTCAAGGTGCAACTTCTTCAAATCATTGTTCTATGTTAACCCCTTACTTGGACATATCATCAATGACAAATCCAAGACTTTCATTAAGCTACCAAATGAGTGGTTCAGTAAATACTTTATATCCTCTTTCTGTTACCGTATTGTATTCTGATGGCAGTGGTGGTGAGATAGAATCATCTAGTATAATTAGTTATACCGGAGCGCAACAATCCTCAGCATCCGATCCGTACTCCGTTGCAATGGCTGATCTAAGCGCCTATAAAAACGCTGGTTACATAAGAATCAAAATTGTTGGATATCTCGGAGGCGTACCTGCAATTGACGATTTTAAAATTGAGGACAAAGGTATGTGGACTGGTAATATAGATACTGATTGGTCCAATACTTCCAATTGGTCTGATGGTGTTGTACCGACGTCAACCGAAAATTTAACATTGAATTCTGGACTTTCTAACTATCCAATAATTAGTGGATCGAACGTGACTTTAGCTGATGTAAACATAAACTCTGGAGCCTCCCTGACAATTGCGGGAACTGAAGATTCGTCTTTAACTGCAGATAAAATTGTAGCCAGTTCTGGAAATATAATATTGAATTCAACAGCTTCATCATTTTCTTCGCTATTAATTAATTCATACTCAAGAGGAAATATCACTTACAACCGCCATGCCGCTGTTGATAGATGGTATGGAATCTCAAGCCCAGTTTCTGGACAGGATATTGATACCTTTATATCCAATGAAGATTTGTTAGTCTCTACCAACAATACCTCTTTAGTAGCGTTGGCAGATTACAACAACGATGGAACGCAATACACTACCGATCCCACGATTACAACCGGTTGGTGGCAATACCACCAGTCTGCGCAAAGTACTTCTGGTAATTTCACTGTGGGTAAAGGTAAAATT
>PBQM01000019.1 GCA_002725015.1 Flavobacteriaceae bacterium
GACAAGGCGTTTGAAAACCCATCTCTAACTGATTCTTTTTGTCCTTTCCCTTTGGCTATTTCCTCTCTTACACGCTCAAAAATAAGTACATTGGCGTCTACAGCAATTCCAATGGTCAAAACAATCCCTGCAATTCCAGGCAGGGTCAACACAGCACCATCGAGACCAGATAAAATTCCAAAGATCAATAAAATATTCAAAAGCAGTGCTAGGTTGGAATAGAGTCCTGCTTTTCCATAGTAAAACACCATCCAAAGTAACACAAAAGCAAGGGCAATGAGAAAAGATTTCATACCACTGTCAATAGCTTCTTGTCCCAAAGAAGGACCTACTTCTTCTGCTTGAACAATATCTGCGGATGCAGGTAATTTTCCTGCACGCAGTACATTGGCCAAATCAATGGCTTCATCTAAGGTAAAGGAACCAGAAATTTCTGAATTACCACCTGCTATTGGACCTGAGGTAACCCCAGGTGCAGAGTAAACAATGTCATCCAATACAATGGCAATTTGACCGCCTGTATTAAAAGCATTGCCTGTCATTTTTTCCCAAATTTTTGCGCCTTTAAGGTTCATTTGCATGGACACACTCGCTTTGCCATTTTGTTGGTATGATTGTCTTGCATCAGTAATCACAGCTCCACTGAGTTGGGGTTTATTTTCTCTATTTCCCTTCAGTGCATAAAGATCAATAAGCTCTACAACTTCAGAATCTTTTCCTGTAGTTTCGTCCGCTTTTGTTTCAATGATTTGAGGAATCCCCCAAACAAATTTCACATAACGTTGCTCTGGTGTAAGAAGTGCTCTTACTTTAGGGTTGTTGAGATAGCTTGTAACCAATTCCTGATCTTTGGTTTCAAAGGAAGCCAAAACGGGACCGCCATTATAGCCAGGGGATTTGATCAAATCAAACAAAGGGCCTAAAGAATTGGTGGCTTCAGATTCTGCATCCGAATCGCCAATGATATCAGAGATGGCATCCCCTTCAGATTCCACTTCGTTAGAAATCGTTTCGTTTACAGGCGCCTCAGTAATTTCTTTTAAAATCTGGTTGGTTTGAACAAGGAAGCTTCCAAATTCTTCACCCTTAAAAGCATCCCAGAATTCCAATTGTGCCGTACTTTGAAGCAGGCCTTTAACACGCTCTACTTCCTTTGCCCCAGGGAGTTCTACCAAAATACGACCAGAAGTTCCAATCCGCTGAATATTGGGTTGGGTCACTCCAAATTTATCAATACGTTTTCTTAAAACTTCGAAAGCAGAAATAATGGACTCGTCAATTTTAGCAGACAGAACTGGTTTGACTTCATCATTACTCATATCAAAAGTAATTTCGTCACTGAGAGATCGATTGGCAAAAATATCAGGAGAGGCTAACTTTGTATTAGATTCTATGGCTTCAAAGGCTATAAAAAAGTCTTCTAAGTAGGTGTTTTGGCTGTCTTTTTGCAGTTCTTCAGCATCATTAAGTGCTTTTCTAAATGTAGGGTCTTTACTACCGCTAGCCAGACCGACCAGAATATCTTTAACCGATATTTGAAGAATCACATTGATACCACCCTTAAGATCCAATCCGAGATTTATGGCCTTTTCTTTGACTTCGTCATAAGTAAATGAAGCAATCCCAATATCAAAAACATCTTTATTCTTTAAAGAATCTAAATATGAAAGACGCTGTAAGCTTCTTTTTGAATCATAATCAGACTCGGAATTGGAAACTTTTTCGATCGCAAATTGTTCTGCTGCTGCTTCGATTTGATTGCCCTTAAACGTAAATGACAATTGGTAAATACTTACCAATCCAAATAATAGGGCGAACATTATAACTAATCCTTTATTTTGCATTTTGAATTATTTTATTCTGCTTAAATTTTAAGAAACGAGCAAATATAGGATTTAGGAAGTGATTTGCCAATATATTTTTTATTTTAATAAAAAAGCACCGCAAGCATGCGGTGCCCTAAAATGCATTAATTTATAAGTCAATGGGACCTTAAAGATTGAGAAGTCCGTTTGTTTTTTTGACACCTTCAGCACTAGTTTGAAGGTGGGTCATTTCAGACGCACTCAATTTAATGTCCACAATTTTCTCAATCCCATTGGATCCTAAAATCACAGGAACACCAATGCACAAATCTCTGAGGCCATACTCTCCATCTAAAAGTACAGAGCAAGGAAATATTTTTTTCTGGTCACAAGCAATGGCTTGTACCAAGCCGCTGACGGCAGCACCAGGTGCATACCATGCTGAAGTCCCTAAGAGTTTGGTCAGAGTGGCACCACCAATTTTAGTAGCTTCCTTCACTTGTGCCAAGCGTTCGTCTGAAATAAACTCTGAAACTTTGATACTATTTCGGGTGGCATGTGAAATTAAAGGAACCATCCCGACATCACTATGACCGCCAATTACCATGCCATCGACATCGCTAATGGGTGCGTTTAAAGCCTCAGCCAGACGGTATTTAAAACGAGCAGAATCTAAGGCGCCNCCCATTCCAATAATTCTATTTTTTGGAAGCCCCGTAACACGATGGGCTAAATAAGTCATGGTGTCCATTGGATTGCTCACCACAATCAGNACCGTTTCAGGNGAGTGTTTAACTAAGTTCTGGGAGACTGTTTTTACAATTCCTGCATTGATCCCTATNAGTTCCTCTCTTGTCATACCTGGCTTTCTTGGNATCCCTGAGGTNATGACACAAACATGGCTCCCAGCCGTTTTTGTATAATCATTGGTAGTCCCTGTGATTTTTGTATCAAAACCGTTCAATGAAGCGCATTGCATCAAATCCATAGCTTTACCTTCAGCATAGCCCTCTTTGATATCCAGAAGAACAACTTCTGATGCGAAATTTTTAATGGCGATATATTCTGCACAACTCGCCCCAACGGCGCCTGCACCCACAACTGTTACTTTCATGTTTTGTGTGTTTAGTATTTGTAATTAGTGATTTAATTTACGCATCAATATTGGCATAAATTGCATTTTTCTCGATGAACTCTCTACGTGGTGGTACATCGTCTCCCATCAACATTGAGAAAATGCGATCGGCTTCTGTTCCATTGTCTATTTGGACTTGTCTCAAGGTTCTAAATTCCGGATTCATGGTAGTATCCCACAATTGACTGGCATTCATTTCACCCAGACCTTTATAGCGCTGCACTCCTGCACTACCGCCAAATTTTTCGACAATGGTATCTCGCTCTTGATCGTTCCAAGCATATTGTTTTTTCTGACCTTTTTTAACCAAATACAATGGAGGTGTTGCAATGTAGACATGACCACTTTCAATGAGTTCCTTCATATATCTAAAGAAGAAGGTTAAAATCAATGTAGCGATATGACTTCCGTCGATATCGGCATCACACATGATGACGATTTTATGATAGCGTAATTTTGAAAGGTTTAAAGCCTTGCTGTCTTCTTCTGTTCCAATCGTTACTCCCAGTGCAGTGAATATATTTTTGATTTCTTCATTTTCAAAGACCTTGTGCTGCATGGCTTTTTCGACATTTAAAATCTTTCCCCTTAGGGGTAAAATGGCTTGGAAAGCACGGTCACGTCCCTGTTTGGCCGTTCCGCCAGCAGAATCACCCTCTACCAAAAACACCTCGCATTTTGCGGGGTCTTGTTCAGAGCAGTCACTTAATTTCCCAGGCAATCCACCAATACTCATCACTGTTTTGCGTTGCACCATTTCACGAGCCTTCTGAGCCGCATGACGGGCTTGGGCAGCCAAGATCACTTTTTGTACAATAATTTTAGCATCATCAGGGTGTTCTTCTAAATAATCGGTTAGCATCTCGGAAACCGCCTGACTCACAGATGCTGAAACTTCTCTGTTACCAAGTTTGGTTTTGGTTTGACCCTCAAACTGTGGTTCGGCAACTTTAACAGATATAATGGCGGTTAAGCCCTCTCTAAAATCATCTCCAGCAATGTCAAATTTCAGCTTGTCTAACATTCCAGACTCATCCGCATATTTCTTTAAGGTGTGTGTTAAACCTCTTCTAAAACCTGTCAAATGGGTTCCGCCCTCGTGGGTGTTGATATTATTGACGTAAGAGTGAAGGTTTTCTGAATACGAAGTATTGTAAATCATGGCCACCTCCACGGGGATGCCATTTTTTTCTCCTTCAAATGCAATCACCGATTTCATAATCGGGTCCCGAGTGGCATCCAAGTATTTGATAAATTCCGAGAGACCTTCCTCAGAATAAAAAGTTTCTTCAATATAATCCCCCTTTTCATCTTTTTCTCTTTTATCAACAATAACCACTGTAATGCCTTTATTTAAAAAAGCCAGTTCGCGCATGCGGTTGGCGAGGGTCTCATAAGTATATTCTAGGGTTTGTGTAAAAATCTCAGCATCGGGCTTAAAGGTTACAATGGTACCGCGTTTATCAGTGGTACCTGTAGATTTAACAGGGTACATCGCTTTGCCGCGTTCGTATTCCTGTTCCCAAATTTTTCCTTCCCTGTGAACTGTGGCTTTTAGGTGTGAAGAAAGTGCATTGACACAACTGACGCCCACGCCGTGTAAGCCCCCAGACACTTTATAGGAATCTTTATCAAATTTACCACCCGCACCAATTTTTGTCATGACCACCTCTAAAGCAGACACCCCTTCTTTTTTGTGGAGTCCAACGGGGATCCCGCGGCCATTGTCTTCGGTGGTGATTGAATTGTCTTCGTTGATGGTGACCGTAATTTTATCACAATGTCCAGCCAAAGCCTCGTCAATGGAATTGTCAATGACCTCATAAACCAAGTGATGAAGCCCTCTGGTGCCAACATCCCCAATGTACATTGAGGGCCGCATACGCACATGCTCCATGCCTTCCAAGGCCTGAATACTGTCTGCTGAATATTGATTTTTATTGATGTCTTCGCTCATACTATTTTTGTTGTTTTGTTTGCTGACTTTTGTCACCAACAAATATAAAAATTAGCCAGCTGAAAAAGCAGTATATAACAGAGAATTTTACCTTTAATTATTAACATTTATAGGTTTCCAAGAACAGCGCTTAAACTTCTTAAAAACCGTCTTAAATTTGATTTAAAGAATGTGAATTTTAAGCCCGACATAAATTTTAATAACAAAGCCCTTAAAACGGCTATTTTTTAATGCTAAAACTAGTCATATGCCTTGTCGTGTACCTTGGCTACAGCACGCCCGCTGGGATCGTTTAGATTTTTAAAGGCTTCATCCCACTCCAAGGCAATTTTGGTGCTACAAGCCACACTAGGCTCCTGAGGAACGCAAAGAGCGGCTGCTTCGCTTGGAAAATGAGACTCAAAAATAGAACGGTAATAAAATTCTTCTTTATTGAGTGGCGTTTGTACAGGAAATCTAAAGTGTGCATTTTTCATCTGTTCATCGGAAACCTCCCTGTCTACAACTTCTTTAAGGGTGTCAATCCAACTGTAACCAACCCCGTCGCTAAATTGCTCTTTCTGCCGCCACACCACACTTTCGGGTAACATGTCTTCAAAGGCCTTTCGGACCACCCATTTTTCCATGCGCTCTCCATTGATCATTTTGTCTTGGGGGTTGATTCGCATGGCGACATCCATAAATTCTTTGTCTAGAAATGGGACCCGTCCTTCAATACCCCAAGCGGCCAAACTCTTGTTTGCACGCAAACAATCGTACATATGAAGTTTGTCTAATTTGCGGACCGTTTCCTGATGAAATTCCTTGGCGTTAGGCGCCTTATGAAAATACAAATACCCACCGAACAATTCATCAGCACCTTCACCAGAAAGCACCATTTTAATACCCATAGATTTGATCACTCTAGCCATTAAGTACATGGGTGTACTGGCGCGAATGGTGGTGGTATCATATGTTTCAAGATTGTAAATAACATCTTTTATGGCGTCTAAACCTTCTTGAATGGTAAATTTTATTTCGTGATGCACAGTCCCGATGTGGTCGGCTACTTTTTGAGCAGCAGCCAAGTCAGGTGAGCCCTCAAGCCCCACAGAAAACGAATGTAACTGCGGCCACCAAGCCTCTTTGGTATCTCCGGATTCTATACGCCTTTGGGCATATTTTTTGGCAATGGCTGAGGTCACGGAAGAATCCAAGCCCCCAGAAAGCAATACGCCATAGGGAACGTCACTCATCAACTGTCGGCGAACAGCCGCTTCTAGAGCTGTTTTGATGGCCTCAATGCTTGTTTGGTTGTCCACAACAGCATCATAGTCTGTCCAATCTCTTTTATACCACTGCACAAAAGCATTGTCTTTACTGTAAAAATAATGGCCCGGAGGAAACAATTCAATCTTGGTACAGAAAGGCTCCAAGGCTTTGAGTTCAGAGGCCACATAAAAAGTTCCATTTTGATCCCAACCAATATAAAGTGGAATGATGCCCATGTGATCACGTGCTAAAAAGTAAGTATCGTTTTCGACGTCGTAGACAGCAAACCCAAATATACCGTTTAAATCATCTAAAAAATCAACCCCTTTTTGCTTATACAGTGCCAAAATAATTTCACAATCGCTTTGGGTTTGAAAAGCGTAATCGGATGAAAGCTGCTGCCGTAATTCTCTGTGGTTATAAATCTCACCATTGGCCGCCAATACCAATTGACCATCCGGACTGTAAAGAGGTTGTTTTCCTGATGCCGGATCAACGATGGCCAGTCGCTCATGCGCCATGACTGCCTTTTCATTGTCAAAAATTCCACTCCAGTCGGGACCCCTATGTCTTATGGTCTTAGACATTTCCAAGATCTGAGGTCTTAAAACCTCGCTTTTTTGTTTTAAATCAAAAGCACAAACAATTCCACACATAATATTACTTATTTTAAGCAAATATTATATAAATATTTACTTTTGTAAACAATTAATTTAAAATGGTTATAATTTGTAATCAAAATATTGATTATTTAGTAAAATAAATATATTTATTAAACAAAATTGAGGTTTTTATTCAACTCTGTAACATAAAACATTAGATAAACTAAGGAATGTTTAAATATTTATGGGTTTGTAATGAAATTTTCCATTTAGGGTGCTTCATAACATAATCTACGATCAAAGGGATCATTTTTTGACTGGCACTCCACTCGGGCTGAAGGTAAAGAATACAGTCCCTAGAAACATTTTCGGCTTGTGCCTCTGCAAACTCAAAATCACTTTTGTTATAAACGATGACTTTGAGCTCATCGGCTTTTGAATAGATTGCACCCAGTGGGAGTTTGCGTTTTTTAGGAGACAAACAGATCCAATCCCAATCTCCGCTAAGCATGTAGGCCCCAGAAGTTTCAATATGCGTTTTTAATTTTTTGTCTTTTAGCAGACTGGTCAGTGGCTGCATGTCCCACATAAGCGGCTCTCCGCCTGTCACTACTATGGTATCGCTATAAGCACTCGCTTGGTTGGCGATGTTCTCTATGGCCGTTGGCGGATGTAATGTAGCATCCCAACTCTCTTTGACGTCACACCAGTGACAGCCCACATCGCAACCCCCAATCCTTATAAAATAAGCAGCGGCTCCCTTGTGGTAGCCCTCGCCTTGTATGGTATAAAAGGCCTCCATAAGTGGCAACATTTTACCCGCATCAACAAGTTTTTTTATTTCTGGTTTAAGCATAGGCAACAAAAATAGTTTACAGTTTTTTGTTTAAGTACAAAAACTTGATTTATTTTTGCAGACTTCTATCAAAAGAGGGCTAAGAAATAACTATGAGAACTGTATTTTTAAATTTAAGTGTACTGATTTTTATACTGAGTGGTTGTAACAGCAAACCAGACCCCTATGCCATAAAGAAACAATCCATTGGATTGCTCACGGATTCAACCCTAGTCAAAGACCTAGAGCTCAGTTTTCTCAATGATTCTATAACTCAGTTTATTGGTGGTGATGAATTTTTAGGCAAAAGCAACATTATTAAAGTGTATGAAAAAGGAACGGAAAAGTTACTTTTAGAACTGAGCCCTAAAGAAGCGCTCGATTCCTTGTCCACAATTCAAAATGTCAGAGTAATGGACCCGCGTTTTAAAACCATCAAAGGCCTTAATAAAAATGCAACTTTCCAAATTATTTCCTCCCAATATAGAGTTTCAAGCATTCAAAACACCCTTAGAAACCTGATTGTTTCTGTAGATGAAATGAACCTGTACTTCACAATTGAAAAGACAGAACTCCCCGAGAATTTGCGCTATGACTTGCGTAAAAAAATAGAGGCAGTCTCTATTCCTCCCAAGGCCAAAATAAAAGATTTTTATATTCAATGGTATTGATATGAAGTTATTTATCCCCAAACTCATTGGTGCTGTTTTAAACAAATTTGCCTACATCAATCAAAGTAGCGCATCAAACTGGGCATTAAATTTGTTTTCAAGACCTCTAAAAGGCCGCTTAAAGCATCCACATCCAACCCTTGAAATGGCTGCAAAAAAGAATTTATTTCTCAAAAATCTTAAAATTGCAACCTACCATTGGAAAGGCAAAGGAGACACCATTTTACTGGCACATGGATGGCACAGTAACTCTGGACGTTGGAAGAACACCATTGCTCAACTTATAAAACAAGATTATAATATTGTGGCTTTGGATGCACCAGCCCACGGAGCCTCAGGCAGTAAAATATTTAATGCCATCTTATATGCACAGTTTGTTGGGGTGGTTTGTAAAAAATTCAACCCTTCCATTTTAATGGGGCACTCTGTGGGAGGCATGGCCATTTCATATTTTTTAAAAAGCAACAGCAATTACAAAGCCAACAAACTGGTCTTTTTAGGGGTTCCAGCCGGTTTTCCAGGCATATTTAAAAATTACAGTGACCTCATGGGCTATAATAAAAAAGTGAGAGCAGGTATGGAAGTCGTTATTCAGAAGAGATTTGGGGTACCTTCCTCCCACTTTAATACGGCCATATTTGTCAAAGAAATTAAAGGGGAATGCTTGCTAATTCACGACGAATTTGACCCTGTAATCCCCTACTCAGATGCCCAAGAGATTCACAAAGCTTTTAAAAACAGTCAAATATTTACAACACAGGGCTTAGGCCATGGTCTTAAAAGCAAACAGGTGATTGACAAAATTATTGATTTTATACAGGGCTAAAGTTTTGTACCTTTAACCCTATGGAAACACCCTCAAAAAGACTCAACAAATACCTCAGTGAAGTTGGCTATTGCTCCAGAAGAGCCGCCGATAAACTTATTGAGCAGGAGCGTGTTCTAGTCAATGGGAAGCTTCCCGCAATGGGAATTAAAGTTCGAGCAGGGGATGTCATAAAAGTAGATGGTGAAATTATAAAAAAGCAAAAAAAAACAGCCAGCTATATCGCCTTTAATAAACCTATTGGTATTGTGTGTACAACAGACACTCGGGTAGAAAAAAACAATATCATTAACTATATCAATTATCCCACAAGGATTTTTCCAATTGGCCGCCTAGACAAAGACAGTGAAGGTCTTATTTTATTAACCGATGATGGAGATATCGTCAATAAAATATTGCGCTCCAGTAATAATCACGAAAAGGAATACATCGTAAAGGTCGACAAACCTATTTCTCAAACCTTTATCAAACGAATGTCTGAGGGAATTCCCATTTTGGACACTGTTACCAAGGCTTGTCTGGTGAAAAAATTGAGTCAAAAGACTTTTAAAATTACATTGACGCAAGGGCTTAACAGACAAATCAGACGCATGTGTGAATATTTAAATTATAAAGTTGAAAACCTGCAAAGGGTGCGTATAATGAACATCCACTTAAAAAGTCCTGTGGGCGCCTATCGCGATTTGACAAAAGAGGAGTTAAACACCCTTAAAACAGATTTAAAAAACTCAAAAAAATCATGGGAATAGACCAAAAAATTAGCCCCTTTCACCTCGCAATACCCGTTTGGAATTTACAAGCCTGTATAAAATTTTATACCGAAGTTCTTGGCTGTAAAACTGGGCGAAGCAGTGCCCATTGGGCCGATATGAACTTATTTGGGCACCAACTGGTGCTGCATTACAAACCCAAAAGCAGTGAAAAAACCCATGCCAATGCAGTGGATGGAAAACAAGTCCCCGTTCCACATTTTGGAGTGCTTTTACAATGGAAACAGTTTGAAGACTTTGCCAATCAATTAAGAAGTAAAAATATAGAATTTATCATTGAACCCTATATTCGCTTTAAAGGCAGCGTTGGGGAACAGGCAACCATGTTTTTCTTGGACCCTTCTGGAAATGCTTTGGAGTTCAAATCTTTTAAAGATCCCAACCAAATATTTGCGAAATAATAGCTATGAAACAAAAAACCCTTCAACAAATACTTTGTGAGGGGTTTTTATGTTTGTGTATTTTAAAAATTACCAATCTTAGAATCCAAATCCTCCTGGATCAATTGGAGA
>PBQM01000020.1 GCA_002725015.1 Flavobacteriaceae bacterium
TGGCATTATTTTTACCCAAACTTTATATTGAAAAAACCATTTCAAACGAATGGATGGGAACCCTTTTGTCAAAAAGGCGGCGATAAAAGGATGTGTGTTTAAGGTCACCTTTTTAAAGCCTTTTTTAATAATTAAATCTAATTGATGATTGATTTTATCAATCAAAACAATAGGCGCTTCAACCTCCGATCCTGTTGGACCGTTGGGGTTTGCTTCTTTTGTCTTGATATTCATCTCAGGACGAACACGCTGTCTTGTGATTTGAATAAGGCCAAACTTACTGGGGGGCAAGATCTTGTGTTTGGCACGATCGTCCTTCATTTCATCTCTTAGATGGTTGAAAAGTTTTCTGCGATTTTTAGCATTGTTCATGTCAATAAAATCGACCACAATGATACCGCCCATATCTCGAAGTCTGAATTGTCTTGCAAGCTCTGTAGCTGCAATCATATTCACTTCAATGGCCGTATCTTCTTGGTTTTTTTCCTTGCTAGTTCGATTGCCACTGTTGACATCGACAACATGAAGGGCCTCGGTATGTTCTATAATTAAATAGGCGCCTTTTGGCAAACGAACAGTCTGTCCAAATGAAATTTTAATTTGACGCTCAATACCAAACTTTTCAAAAATTGGTGTTTTGGAATTGTAAAATTTTACAATGCTTTCCTTGTGCGGTGCAATTTCAAAAATATAATCTTTAATTTTTGCGCAGAGATCAATATTGTCTACATTAATTTTTGTAAAACTATCATTGAAAATATCTCTTAAAATTGAAGAAGCCTTATTCATTTCACCTAAAAGCTTGCTAGGGGTGTGGGCTTTTGGAATGCGTTTGCAAACATCTTCCCATTTTCTGTAGAGATTTGACATATCCCTGTCAAGCTCTGCCACTTTTTGCCCTTGAGCAACCGTTCTAATAATGACCCCAAACCCTTTGGGGGCAATACTTCTCACCAAACGCTTTAGCCGTTCTTTTTCAGCCCGACTTTCAATTTTTTGAGAAATAGAGATCCGACTGGAAAAAGGCACTAAAACCAAATAACGCCCAGCAAATGATATTTCTGAGCTAATTCTTGGACCTTTAGTGGAAATGGGTTCTTTTACAATTTGTACCAGCAATGTTTGATTGGTCTTTACAACTTGATCAATTTTACCGTCTTTGTGTATGTCTTCCTCATAAGAAAAATCTTTCAGAGAAAAATCATTTTGTTTACCTGTGCTTACACTTTTCATGAATTTCAATAAGGAAGGTAATTTTGGACCCAAATCATGGTAGTGCAAAAATGCATCTTTTTGATAGCCAACATTTACAAATGCCGCATTGAGTCCAGGAATAGATTTTCTAACTTTGGCGATAAACACATCGCCAACAGAAAACTTACTATTATCCTTATCCTTTTGATATTCAACTAATTTACCCTCTTTTAATAAGGCAAAATCAACATTGTCTGAATTGGATCGAATGATTAATTCTTTGTTCATAATGTTAATTTTAATCTGAACAATTAATTTTTGAACAGATGGATTGTACAATAATTCTTTGACTTGCCACAACTGTTAAAAAATGTGGCAAGAACTTGCAGAGCTAATTTACTACAAGTATCACAGGATTTAATCCCGATAAATTCATGGATTTCAACAAGGTAAGGTTGAAATATACACGAATTTGATGTCAATGAACGTTCTTAAAAAACTGAAAAAGTAGCCAGGGCTACTTTATCAGTTTACTTCTTTTTGTGTCGATTTGCACGACGTCTTTTCTTACGCTTATGCGTTGCTACCTTGTGTCTTTTACGTTTTTTACCACTGGGCATATAAACTTTGTTTATTGTTATTTAATTTACTTTAACCTTGTTTTTCACACCTTCCAAAAAAACCTTGGAGGGCTTAAAAGCAGGTATGTTATGCGCTGGTATCTTAATTGATGTGTTTTTCAAAATATTTCTACCGATTTTTTCAGCACGGGTTTTGATTACGAAACTACCAAAACCTCTTAGGTATACATTGTTGCCAGATTCTAAAGATCCTTTAACTTCGGTCATGAAAGATTCTACAGTTGCCAATACTTCGGTCTTTTCAATGCCTAAATCGTTAGAGATTTTAGATACTATTTCTGCCTTCGTCATAATGTTATATTTTTAAGTTAATGTTATCTGAGGGGTTGCAAATATATGTATTTTAAATTCAATATTTCAAACCATCATAATTAAAATTTAAATGGCAAATAGTTTATTTTTGTAACTCAGCTGACAAAAAAATGAATTTTAATTCCAATTTAATTCAATGGTATTCTGTTCACAAAAGGGCGCTGCCCTGGCGAGAGACCAAAGATCCCTATAAAATTTGGCTTTCTGAGATCATACTGCAGCAAACACAGGTCAAACAGGGTCTGCCCTACTATGTTAAATTTATAAGAAACTATCCAACAGTCTTTGAACTTGCAAACGCATCTGAAGATGGTGTGCTTAAGAATTGGCAGGGCTTGGGTTATTACTCCAGAGCGAGAAACCTTCACAAAACAGCAAAATTCGTGGCAGAAGAACTCGGCGGTATCTTCCCAAAGACCTATCGGGAACTTCTCGGCCTTAAAGGCGTTGGAGATTATACCGCAAGTGCTATTGCCTCAATTTGTTATGAAGAACCAGTGGCTGTAGTGGATGGAAATGTTTACAGGGTGTTGTCTCGTTGCTTTGGGATTGATACGCCCATTAATTCTACTCAAGGTGTCAAGCAATTTAAAAAGTTGGCTGCATCATTATTACCCAAAAAAAATATTGGAGACTACAATCAAGCCCTCATGGAATTTGGAGCAAAGCAGTGTAAGCCACAATCGCCGAACTGTACTTTGTGTCCTTTGGACATAGATTGTACGGCTCTGGCCACCGCAAACATCAAAAATTTACCTGTCAAGCTAAAGAAAATTAAAGTCAGAAAAAGATATTTGAATTTTTTAGTAATCCTATCCGTGAAGGGTAAAACCGTGTTAGAAAAGAGAATACAAAAGGGAATCTGGCAACATTTATATCAATTTCCATTGATAGAAACCTCCAGATCTATTTCTAAAAAAGAACTTCAAACCCATTCAGCTTTAAAGGAACTAAGTGCACTGACTCAAAAAAAAATTGAAGTGCACAACTCTCAAGAAATCATCCATAAATTGACACATCAAGAGCTTCACATTAAATTTTGGAAAATTTACACTGCAAGCGAAGTGGAAAACAGCATAAGTTGGGAAACGGCTAAGGGCTTGGCTGTACCGTCAGTCATCGCACAATTTATTGCGAACTTTAATCCTTAAGTTAGTGTTTTTTTAAATATATTTATGCTTTATTCCTTTACTCTAAAAATAAACTATGTCTGGAACTCTCAATAAAGTAATGCTTATTGGTCACTTAGGCGATCAAGTTAAAATGCACTATTTCGATGATAAAAACTGTGTGGGTCGATTTCCATTGGCCACCAATGAAACTTACACCAACAAGCAAACCAACGAAAAAGTAACAAACACCGAGTGGCACAATATAGTGCTTAGAAACAAAGCTGCTGAAATCTGCGAAAAATACCTTAGCAAAGGAGATCGCGTCTATATCGAGGGGCGCCTAAAAACACGCAAATGGCAGGACGATAAGGGAAACGACCGCTATTCCACGGAAATTGTTTGTACTGATTTTACATTTTTAACCAATAAAAATGAATCGCAAATGCAAACCTCAGCCCCTGCCGCTAACAATCAAAATGATAACGACCAAGCTGCGGATTTACCCTTTTAACTTCAACACCAACTCATCAACTTTGGATCTTAACTGTTTTATTTTTTTTGACGCCATAGATACCTCTCACCTACTAGGAATTATTTTGCTTTTGATACTGCTGTTTTGCTCTGCACTGATATCCGGAGCAGAAGTCGCTTTGTTTTCTATCAACCAAAGCGATTTTGAAACCGGCGAAGAAACAGACTCTAAAATCATAGAAACCATCACAAAGCTGCTAAAGAAGCCTAAGAAACTACTGGCAACGATTTTGGTAGCCAACAACTTTATAAACATTGGCATTGTTTTATTGTTTGCTTCGCTCAGTGACCATTTCTTTAAACAAACTGACACCAAACTGAATCTCGGTTTTATTAAAATAGACTTGATGTTTTTTATAGAGGTGGTTGTCATCACCTTTTTAATCCTTTTATTTGGTGAAATTTTACCAAAAGTCTATGCGAATCGTAACAATTTAAAGTTTTCAAAATTTATGGCGCGCCCACTCAGGGTCATGGACGTATTATTTTCGCCCATTAGCATGCCAATGCAGGCGGTTACTATAGCCATTCACAAGCGACTTGGGAAACAAAAATCCAATTTAAATGTGGATTATTTATCACAGGCGCTGGAGTTGACTAGCGAAAGTGACACGACCCAAGAGGAACAAAAAATACTCAAGGGAATTGTATCCTTTGGAAATACAGATACCAAACAAGTTATGCGCCCTAGAATTGATATTTTTGCTCTGGATGCCTCTGCAAATTTTAAGACGATTGTTCCTAAAATTGTCAAGCATGGTTATTCGAGAATTCCTGTTTATAAAGACAATATTGACATCGTCTCTGGAATTCTCTATGCCAAAGATTTATTACCCCATCTTCACAAAAAAGAATTTAATTGGAATCAGCTTTTAAGAAAACCATTTTTTGTGCCAGAGAACAAGAAATTAGACGATTTGATGGTGGAATTTCAGGAGAAAAAAATTCACTTGGCAGTCGTTGTTGACGAATATGGAGGAACCTCAGGCGTGATTTCATTGGAAGATGTCATTGAAGAAATTGTGGGCGATATCAGCGATGAATTTGACGATGATGATTTGATTTATTCAAAAATTGACAATCATAATTATGTGTTTGAAGGGAAAACAACCTTAAAAGATTTCTACAGAATTCTGAGATTAGATGATGAATCTATTTTTGAAAATAATAAAGGAGAGGCCGAAACCATCGCTGGTTTTGTGCTAGAAATCTCCAAAAGTTTCCCAAAAATACGAAGTAACTACAAATTTAAATCTTATACCTTTACCATTGAAAGTATGGATCAAAAACGCATACAACAAATCAAAGTATCTATTAAAAATGAAAAATAGAGGCTTATTTTTATTGGTGTTTGCCTCTTTTTTTGGATGTAAGGAATTGCTGGTTCCCAAACCCAAAATTTTTTTAAACCTCAATTATCCGGAAGCTGTCTATGAAAAACTCGACACAGAATATCCCTTCAAATTTGACAAAAATAAACTAGCTATTGCGCAAAGCATCAACAGCAGTGATGAGGGTTTAACGCTAGTAAATTTAAATTATTCCCTTCTCAATGCCAAGGTTTATCTAACCCATTACAGCAGCAAAGATAAGCTGTCAAAATATATTTCTGAATTTGAATTTGGTATGCAAAATCATGCAAAAGTAGCTTATGAAATTTCTGAGCAGGAATTTGAAAACGCAGAGGCAGCGGTTTTTGGTAATTATTATGAGATTACTGGTCCTGTGGCTTCTCAATCTCAATTTTATGTTACCGATAGCATCCATCAGTTCTTAGCGGCTGCACTTTATTTTGAAGTTAAACCAAATTACGACTCTATTCTTCCAGCGGTGCGGTACATCCAAAAAGACATGGTTCGGATGTTAGAAACTTTAGAATGGAAAGATCAACTCAGCTTTTAAACCCATTCCAGCCCTGTGCGACTAAAGGAATTTTTTCTTGAGCGCGTGTGACGAGATGTATTCCAGAGGCTTTTTCAGTCATATGACCAATCACTGTTAAGTTCGGATTTCCCTTTATTTTTGGATAATCTGCCTGAGAAATCGTCATGAGTAATTCATAATCTTCCCCACCGCTCAAAGCGATGGTTGTACTGTCAATATTAAATTCTTCGCATGTTGAAATAACTTGGGGATCTAGGGGGATTTTTTCTTCGTACAAGTCACAGCCAACCCCACTTTGCTTACACAAATGAATGACTTCCGAGGACAAGCCATCACTAATGTCAATCATTGAAGTAGGCTGTACTTTTAGGTCATTTAAAAGGGTCACAATATCTTTTCGAGCTTCAGGTTTTAACTGACGCTCAATAATATAAGAATAGCGCTCAAGCTCTGGCTGATTTTTTGGATTGACTTTAAAAACTTCTTTTTCGCGTTCTAAAACCTGTAACCCTAAGTAAGCGGCTCCAATATCACCTGAAATAACGAGCAAGTCGTTGGATTTAGCACCATTTCGTTTGACCACCTTAGAAGCTTTAACATGTCCAATGGCAGATACAGATAGAGTCAGACCACTAATAGACGAAGTCGTGTCACCACCAACAACATCCACCCCGTAAGTTTTTGCAGCGGTTTGAATGCCTTGATACAAGGCTTCCATGGCTTCAAGAGTAAAACGGTTAGAGACGGCAATTGAAACTGTAATTTGTGAAGCCTTTGCATTCATCGCATAAACGTCTGATAAATTCACTACAACCGCTTTATAGCCCAGGTGTTTAAGGGGCATATAACTCAAATCAAAATGCACCCCTTCAACTAAAAAATCTGTAGTGACCACAACAGATTCGCCTTTGAAGTTCAAAATAGCAGCATCATCTCCAATCCCTGTAATGGTGCTTTTATTATTAATTTTAAACTGTGTAGTTAAATGTTCTATAAGGCCAAATTCTCCCAAGCTGGAGAGCGCCGTTTTACTTTGATTTTTGTCCTCTAACATGCGACAAAAATACAGCAATTATAGAATTTTTAAGATTTAATCTTTGAAATTAATGTAAATTGTCCCAATCAACAACTGCAGACCTTATGAACCCTAATAAAATCACAACCCTGCTTATATATGTTTTTCTTTTATCAAACCTAATTATTAGTTGCGAAAACGAAGTTATTGGAGTCGTTTTTTTAGATGAAGACTCGGATGGTATATTAGACTCGGTTGACAATTGTCCTGAGAATGCCAACCCCAGCCAAGAAGATGAAGACAATGATGGCGTTGGGGATCTGTGTGACAATGTTAATTTCACCTCGCTCCCCTGCGAAAATGGGTTTGCTGGTGTATACCCATGCGACGGTTTTGATTTGATTGGTTATTTATCGCTTGACGAACTCAGTATTGGAACTGTTACCGGTAACCTCTCCGGAAATGATTCTTGGGGCTGGACGGATCCTGAAGATGGAAAAGAATATGCCTTGGTAGGTCTCTCATCGCATACAGCTTTTGTTGATATGAGTGACCCCGATAATTTAAGACTGGTAGGGGTATTGCCAACCGCCACTGTCAACAGTTCTTGGCGAGATATCAAAGTTTATCAAAACCATGCCTTTATCGTCTCTGAAGCCTCCGGACACGGGATGCAAGTCTTTGATTTAACGCGCCTCAGGAACATTGACAATACCTCTGTAATATTTGATGCAGATGCTCACTTTACAGAATTTGGAAGAGCGCACAATATTGTCATAAATGAAGATTCTGGCTATGCCTATATCGTGGGAGCTGGAGGAACTCCTTTTGGTGGAGGCCCTTTATTTATCAATATCCAGAACCCTACTGCCCCCATTTTGGAGGGAGGCTTTGGAGAAGGTGGTTATTCCCATGATGCACAAGTCGTAAGTTATGATGGCCCAGACTCGGACTATGTAGGGAAAGAAATTTTAATCGGAAGCAACGAAGACAAGGTTGTGATTGCAGATGTAACTGACAAATCCGCACCAATTACAATTTCTAATATTGAATACAGCAATATTGGTTATACCCACCAAGGTTGGTTTACGGAAGACTTGGTGTATTTTATTGTTGGAGACGAATTGGACGAACAGTACATAGGAACCAACACAAGGACACTAGTTTTTGATTTAAATGACCTTGACAACCCCAACTTAAGTTTTGAGTATATTGGAACCAACCCTTCTATCGACCACAATGGTTATGTTGTTGACAATAATTATTACTTGGCGAGCTACAGAGCGGGAATTCGAGAAATAAACATTGGCAATATTGACAGTGGATCTATGGTCGAAACAGCTTATTTTGATACCTATCCAGAAAATGACAATGCGGCTTTTAATGGGGTTTGGAATGTTTATCCTTTTTTTAGCAGTGGGCACATTGTGATAAGTGATATTGAAAAAGGACTTTTTGTAGTTAAAAAAAATAATTGACCCCCACCCATGCAAATAAAACAAACCATAAAATATATTTGTTTTATTTTCACAGCCCTGAACTTGGCTTGTGATTCCGCCGACAGCAGCAGCGAAAATAGCATTTCACAAAATATTGAAATTCAAAAAACTCTGACTCTCGGTGGCTCGAAAAATGAAAGCGGTCAGTGTATTGTTGACACTTCCGACGGAGGCTATGCTGTCTTAGGCTACACCCAAAGTATGGATGGTGATGTTGCTAGCAAAATTGACAGCTCCTATGACTTCTGGTTGTTAAAATTCAATGCTGTTGGCCAACAGCAATGGCAAAATATTTATGGGGGATCTGATGACGAACGCGGACAAGAAATTATTACGACTGTTGACGGAGGTTTTGCCATTGTTGGAAGCAGTAAAAGCAACGATGGTGATGTTTCTGAAAATTCTGGAAGTAGTGATTTCTGGATACTTAAAACCAATAGTTTAGGGGATATTGAGTGGGAAAAATCCTTTGGATATTCTGGTGTAGATAATGGTTTGTCTATCTTACAAACTCAAGATCAAGGCTTCTTAATCAGTGGGGTTTTAGACGTCACAAGCTCAAATGGGGAAGGCAACTCCAACCGATTGGGTTCTCCGCGCCATGCTGGTGGAGATTATTGGGTTCTCAAACTCAATCAAATGGGGGTATTACAGTGGAGTCGTTTTTTTGGGGGAACATTTACCGATACTGCATATGCAATAAATGAAACTCAAACTGGAGATTTTATAATCGTGGGCTCTTCAGACAGTGTTGATGTAGATATAAGCAACAATAAAGGAAGCTATGATTATTGGGTGTTAAAGCTCTCCAATACAGGAGATCTTCTCTGGGAAAAGTCCTTTGGTGGCAGTGAGATTGATGAAGCAAAAGCCATGGCTCCAAGCAGTGATGGTAATTTTTTAATAGCTGGGGACAGTCGCAGTCAAGATTTTGATATAAGTACAAATTATGGTGCTGCTGACATTTGGGTGGTCAAGATAAATACGGATGGGGCGTTGCTTTGGGAAAAATCATTTGGCGGGGGTAATTTTGACGGGGTTCAAGCCATACGAGTCGCACAAAACGGCGGTTTCCTTATTGCTGGTAACTCTCGAAGTTCTGATGGAGATTTAAGTGAAAATAAAGGGCAAAATGATGCTTGGCTATTTAAAATCAGCGATCACGGCAGTTTGGAATGGCAAGCCTCTGCTGGGGGAAGCAATATAGAGCTGTTGATGGACGTTGTAGAATTAGAGAATGGAAATATTATAAGTGTTGGAAATGCCAGCAGTTCAGATTTTGATATTTTAGAAAATAAAGGGTTTTCAGACCTTTTGATCATCGAAGCAAGCCCATGAAAATAAAACATATTATTTTGTTGTCAAGCCTTGTCTTTATGACTTGCGAAATAGAACGTGAAACAGCCGTTAATCCAAGGGTTAATTTAAAGCTCAACTTTTTACATCGCTGGGGCCAATCCAATGTAAGCAGTGCTGACTTTAACAATACACAATTTACAAACGCCTTTGGAAATCAATTGAGTATTGAGCGTTTACGTTATTTAATTTCAGATATTAAAATTACCAAAGCCGATGGCGAAATAATTACAATTAGCAACTATAATTTGTTGGATTTACAAGACAGCAGCAGCTTAAACATAACATCATCTCAATCNATTGAAACAGGGGTTTATAACGATTTATCCTTTGTNTTTGGATTTACCAACGAAGCCAATAGTGACGGCGCTTATNCCGATTTAAATTCTGAATCTTGGAATGTACCAATCGCGCTTGGTGGTGGTTACCACTATATGCAATTGGATGGAAAATTTTTAAACAGCATCGGTACTGAAATGGGTTATAACTACCACGCCATTCGGGCGGCGGACAATCCTGGGGCCAACCCAAGTTTTCCACAAGATACTTTTTTCGAACATAGTTTGGGGCCAATTACAGTCACAGAAACTGCTGAAGTTAATATTTTGATGGACATTGCAAAATGGTTTGAACAGCCCAATCTATGGGATTTAAACATATACAATCAAATGCTGATGCCCAACAGTACAGCTCAAATTATGATATACGAAAATGGTCAAAATGTATTTAACCTAGAATCCTTTGAATAAATATTTTAGACATAAAGCTTTTTTACTGCTTTTATTGGCATCCTGCTCTAGAGATGATCAGACCAATGTCAACGGCTATGTTCCAACCCCAGTGACATTGGACATTCCTGAAGTTTTTGAACAGAGGATTTTAAATCCAGTCATTCCGACGAATAATCCACTCACTGAAGAAGGTATTGCCTTGGGTAAAAAGTTATTCTTTGATAAAAAATTATCGGCAAACGACAGCCAAGCCTGTGCGAATTGCCACAATCCCTCTATGGCATTTACAGACGGGCGACAATACAGCCTTGGAATTGATAATATCGAAGGCAGCCGAAATGCCATGCCCCTTTTTAATTTGGCTTGGAATTACGATGATCGCTTTTTTTGGGACGGTCGCGAATTGAGTCTTGAGCGCCAAACATTTGATCCCATCACCAACCCTATCGAAATGCACAACAGCGTAGAAAATGTCATAGCGAAATTACAACAAGACCCTGAATACCCACTGCTCTTTGAGCAGGCCTTTGGAACAACCCCTATTGATTCTGTCCAAATCGGAAAAGCCATCGCTCAGTTTGAACGCACTATTATTTCAGCCAACTCAAAATTTGATCAATATCTCATGGGGCAAACCAGCCTAACAGCTGAAGAGCTCGAGGGATTTAATATTTTTATGGATGAAGCGCGCGGGGACTGTTTTCATTGCCACGGCAGTCAAAACAATCCGCTTTGGACCGATAATAAATTTCATAACAATGGTTTGGATGCCAACCCATTGGATCTAGGCCTGGCTTTGGCCAGTGGAGATCCCAATGACAATGGTAAGTTTAGATCTCCATCACTGCGAAATTTAGCTTTTACAGCCCCCTATATGCACGATGGTAGGTTTGCTACATTAGAAGCGGTAATTGACCACTACAGCGAGGGATTACAAGAATCTCCTACCGTGGACCCGCTTATGAAAAAGGTTGAAGACGGGGGCGTAAATCTGACAGCTGTTGAAAAGGAAAACCTCAGAGCATTTCTTCTTACACTTTCAGATTTTGAATTCTTAACAGACCCTAAATATTCACAGCCATAGTAAAAACCAATCCCTTCATATGCTAATATAATGTTAGGAAATAGCGACATTTGAGCTTATGTTGTATATTTGTTGGATAAACTAAAAACCTATCTGTTTAAGAAGCGATGATAAAGGTAAGTGACAACGCTAAGAGCAAAATAAAATTCCTTATGAACGAAGACGGTTTTGATCCAAAATCTGATTTTGTTCGTGTGGGAGTAAAGAGCGGTGGCTGTTCTGGTTTGTCTTACGACTTAAAATTTGACAAAGATCAAAAAGATGGTGATAAGGAATTTGAAAGTAACGGTATCAAAATTGTTGTAGATACCAAAAGTTTTTTATACCTCATTGGAACCACTTTAGAATACTCTGGAGGCCTAAATGGAACTGGTTTTGTATTTAACAACCCCAATGCCAACCGCACTTGCGGTTGCGGAGAATCATTCTCCTTATAAATGATGTAAAACTGCTATGAGTAAGTATACTGAAGACGATTTAAGAGAAGAACTGAAGACCAAAGAATACGAATATGGTTTTTATACGGATATTGATTCTGACACTTTCCCTGTTGGCCTTGATGAATCCATTGTCCGCGCAATATCCAAAAAGAAAAACGAGCCGGAATGGATGACCGAATGGCGTTTAGACGCCTATAGAATCTGGCAAAAAATGGAAGAACCTGATTGGGCCAATGTCAATTACGAGAAGCCAGATTTTCAGGCCATATCTTACTATTCTGCTCCCAGTGGGAAACCGAAATACGACTCCTTGGACGAGGTAGATCCCGAACTCTTAGCAACTTTTAAAAAACTTGGAATTTCTATAGGCGAACAAAAAAAATTAAGCGGTGTGGCCATGGATGTGGTGGTAGATTCCGTTTCTGTAGCAACCACTTTTAAAAAGACACTTTCAGAAAAGGGCATCATTTTTATGAGCATTTCAGAAGCTATTAAAACACATCCCGAACTGGTAAAAAAATACATGGGAACCGTCGTTCCAAAAACGGATAATTATTATGCTGCTCTGAACAGTGCGGTTTTCAGTGATGGAAGCTTTTGCTATATCCCCAAAGGGGTTCACTGCCCCATGGAATTGTCTACTTACTTTAGAATCAACCAAGCGGGGACCGGTCAATTTGAAAGAACATTGGTCATTGCGGAAGCAGGAAGCTATGTGAGTTATTTGGAGGGTTGTACAGCGCCAAGCCGAGACGAAAATCAATTGCATGCTGCCGTTGTGGAGCTCATTGCTATGGACGATTCAGAAATTAAGTACTCTACAGTACAAAACTGGTATCCAGGAAATTCCGAGGGCAAAGGCGGTGTATATAATTTTGTGACAAAGCGCGGTTTGTGTGAGAAAAATGCTAAAATCTCATGGACACAGGTTGAAACGGGAAGTGCTGTGACTTGGAAATATCCCTCTTGCATACTAAAAGGTGACAATTCGGTAGGAGAATTTTATTCGATTGCCGTTACCAATAATTATCAGCAGGCCGACACTGGCACCAAAATGATTCATTTGGGAAAGAATACAAGGTCCACCATCATTAGCAAAGGCATATCAGCTGGGAAATCACAAAACAGCTATAGAGGACTAGTTCAGGTCAGCTCCAGAGCGGACAATGCCAGAAACTTTTCACAATGCGACAGTTTGCTTATGGGTAATAAATGTGGTGCACATACCTTCCCTTATATTGAAGTTAAAAATAAGACGGCTCAGATTGAGCATGAAGCCACCACCAGTAAAATTGGAGAGGACCAAATTTTTTATTGCAATCAAAGAGGAATTGATACCGAAAAAGCGATTGCACTTATTGTTAATGGTTTCAGTAAAGATGTGCTCAACAAATTGCCTATGGAATTTGCTGTTGAAGCACAAAAGCTATTGGAAATTAGCCTTGAGGGCTCTGTTGGATAAGATTGTAAAATGAAAAGACTGATTTTATATACACTCATAATTTTAGGCTTTGGATGTAAAAACAAGTCCGAAAATCTAACTGTATTAAAAGGCAGCTATATTTTTTTTGAAGATGCTGCCGTTTTACAAACACCAAATGAGATTTACGGAGTTTATTTAAATGACAAGGCTGTAGAGTTAAACAAATTAGCAATGTCTTTTAAAGCAAGGCCTTCGGATGCAATCATTGCCGAGCTCAAAGGCATTATTTCGACAGATGATCACGATAAAATTCTTTGGGAAAAAAAATTTGAAATAGTTGAAATTGTTTCCACAAGTTCAAAAAAAGAAACGAAAAATACACTAATACTAGGTGAAGAATAATATGCTAAAAATAGAAAATTTACACGCACGTGTTGGAGATAAGTTTATATTAAAAGGAATTGATTTAGAAATTAATGCTGGAGAAGTCCATGCCATTATGGGCCCAAATGGTTCAGGTAAAAGCACCCTTGCTTCGGTAGTTGCAGGAAAAGAAGAATATGAGATCCGACAGGGACAAATCCTCTTTGAAAATGAAGATATTTCTGAACTTAGTGCCGATGAACGCGCCCATAAAGGACTCTTTTTATCCTTTCAGTACCCTGTTGAAATTCCTGGCGTTACTGTGACAAATTTCGTCAAAACTGCTCTGAACGAAACGCGCAAGGCTAAAGGTCAAACAGACATGCCAGCCAATAAAATGCTAAAGCTCATTCGCGAAAAATCAGAAATGCTAGAAATTGACAGAAAATTTTTATCCCGTTCGCTTAATGAAGGTTTTTCAGGGGGTGAAAAAAAACGAAATGAAATCTTTCAAATGGCCATACTAGAACCCAAACTCGCAATTTTGGATGAGACGGACTCAGGGCTGGATATCGATGCACTTAGAATTGTTGCCAATGGAGTCAACAAACTTAGAAGCAAAGACAACGCAACACTTGTCATTACGCACTATCAACGATTGTTAGATTATATTGTTCCTGATTTTGTACACGTACTTTATGATGGTAAGATCGTTAAATCTGGAGGTAAAGAATTGGCTTTTGAACTTGAAGAAAAGGGCTATGATTGGATTAAAAAAGAAGTAAATCAGAAAGCCTAAATACAAACAACGACATGGAATTAAAAGAGAAATTATTGTCTTCTTATATTGCCTTTGAAAATCAAAATTCAGTAGTAAATTCCTTTGTTAATGAATTGCGTGGAGAGGCCATTAAGAATTTTGAAGCTACGGGTTTTCCATCCAAAAAGAACGAGAACTGGAAGTATACCTCGCTAAAAAAAGTTTTAAATGAGGATTTCAGTCTCTTCCCAGAATCAGAACACACCATAGAGTACAGGGATGTACAACCTTATTTTATTCATGATATTGACACCTACAAAATTGTATTCATTGACGGTAAATATGCCTCACATTTATCGCAAACAACTCATGAAGGGATTGATGTTTGTTTGATGTCATCAGCCTTGACACAGACAAAGTACAGGGCCGTTATTGAAAATTATTTTAGTAAAATTGCGCCAAAAGACAATTTGGCCGCATTGAATACAGCATTTTGTAATGAGGGTGCCTATATCCATATAAAAAAGAATAAGGTTTCCAAGAGGCCCATTCAAATTATACACTTTTCAACGGCTAAAGAATCCGCTCTACTTCTTCAGCCTCGCAATCTCATAGTCGTAGATGAAAATGCACATGTTCAAGTGATAGAGCGACACCAAAGTTTAACAGAAAATCCAACACTGACAAACAGTGTCACTGAAATTTTTGCGAACAAAAGGGCCAATATTGACTATTATAAAATCCAAAATGACAAATCTGGGGCCTCCCTTATTGACAATACATTTATTGATCAACAACAAGAGAGTAACGTCGCGGTTCATACCTTTAGTTTTGGAGGAAAACTCACCCGAAATAACTTGAATTTTCACCAAAATGGAGAGCGCGTAGAATCCATCCTTAAAGGCGTTAGCATTATTGGTCAAAAACAACATATTGATCACAATACTTTGGTTCACCACATAGCGCCTAACTGTGAGAGTCACCAGGACTACAAAGGGATTTTTAGCGACAGTGCGGTGGGGGTATTTAATGGAAAAGTAGTGGTTGAAAAGGAAGCCCAAAAAACAAATGCTTTTCAGGCCAATAACAATCTTTTGGTCAATGACAAAGCGACAATCAATACCAAGCCACAACTAGAAATTTTTGCAGATGATGTCAAATGCTCTCACGGTTGTACGATTGGCCAGCTAGACGAGAACGCCATGTTTTATCTGCAAACAAGAGGAATTCCTCAAAAAGAGGCAAAAGCGCTGCTGATGTATGCCTTTGCAAACAACGTCTTAGAGAGTGTGAAAATTCCTCAGCTTAAAAAGCGTATCAATAAAATAATTGCTGAGAAACTCGGCGTCAATATAGGATTTGATTTATAATGGAAACCTCTTTACAAAAAAACAGTATTGATGTTCACGAAATTCGAAAAGATTTTCCGATCTTAAATCGAAAGGTCAATGGAAAACCGCTTGTTTATTTTGACAATGCAGCAACCTCACAAACACCGCAACAGGTTATTGATGTCATTGCTCAGTATTACAGTTTTTACAACGCCAATATCCACCGCGGAGTTCATCAGCTCAGTCAAGAGGCAACGGACAAATACGAATGCGCAAGGCAAACCATTCAAACCCATTTTAATGCCAAGCACTCTCATGAAATTATTTTTACTTCTGGGACCACACACAGCATCAATTTAGTGGCCCATGGTTTTGGAACGCTTTTAAAAAAAGGGGATGTTATTTTGGTCTCTGCATTAGAACACCACAGCAATATAGTTCCTTGGCAAATGCTTTGTGAAAAAACCGCTGCTCTCCTCAAGGTTATACCAATGACACAAGAAGGTGAATTGGATATGCATGCCTTTGCGGCTCTCTTAAAATTAAAACCAAAGCTGGTTTTCGTAAACCACATATCAAATGCTTTAGGAACGATTAATCCAATTCGAAAAATTATTAACCAGGCACATAAAGTAGGTGCCGCAGTACTTATTGATGGCGCCCAAGCTTGTCCACATATCAAATCAGATGTACAAAGTTTAGATGTTGATTTTTATGTCACCTCTGCTCACAAGATGTGTGGACCCACAGGTATTGGTATGTTGTATGCCAAGGAAGCTTGGTTAAAAAAATTACCTCCGTACCAAGGGGGTGGAGAGATGATTTCAGATGTCACTTTTGACAAAACAACCTACGCAGACTTACCTCACAAATTTGAAGCGGGAACCCCCAACGTTTGTGGAGGCATTGCATTCGGAGCTGCCATTGATTATATGAACGCTATCGGTTTTGACAAAATTGCGGCCTATGAACATAAACTTTTGGAGTATGCTACAAAAGAACTATTGGCAATTGAAGGATTAAAGATTTATGGAACTGCCAAAGAAAAAACCTCTGTGATTTCCTTTAATATTGAAGGTATTCACGCTTATGACTTGGGTACAATTATCGACAAACTAGGAATTGCCATTCGAACAGGGCAGCATTGTGCCCAACCCATCATGGATTTTTACGGTATTCCAGGAACGGCCAGAGCATCCTTCGCATTTTACAACACATTTGAAGAAATCGATGCATTGGTAAAGGCCATAAAAAGGGCTCAGAGAATGCTTTGTTAATTTTGACCTCCTATGAAATTTTTAGTTTCTTGTTTATGTTTTACAATGCTAAGCGTACAATGTGCATCCAATAAAACTGTTGATGACATCAAAACCTCAAATCAAAAAAATACACTCTTTATTTACAAGCAGTACAGCCGAGGTTTTTATAAAGAAGTACACATCAACGCAAGTAGAGCAAAAACTTATCACAACTATCAAAAAACTAAAATCACAGAAAAGGCATTAAGCCAAAAAGAATGGGAGCAATGTTTTGCGCTGTCAAAAACCGTAAACTTAAGTGAGTTAGAAACTTTAAAAGCACCTTCAAATTTACGTCAAACAGACCGTGTCCATCACGGAGAACTGATTGTTGAAAATGGAACTTACAATATAAAATCCCGCTGTTTTTTTGACCATGGGAATCCACCGACTGAAATTAAATTATTAGTGGACCACTTATTGCATATAAGTACACTTAATACTTCTCAAAATTAATAATGATTCGTAATTTTGTAACATGACTATAGCGGGTATACAGAATGATATCGTTGAAGAATTTTCTATGTTTGATGACTGGATGGAACGTTATGAATACATGATTGAGTTGGGGAAATCACTGCCAATTGTAGATGTGAAATTCAAAACAGATGAAAATATTATCAAAGGATGTCAAAGTAAGGTTTGGCTACACGCAGACTTTAAAAATGAAAAAGTCATATTTACAGCGGACAGCGATGCCATTATTACCAAGGGGATTGTCGCGATTTTAATTCGTGTATTTTCCCACCAATCACCAAAGTCAATATTGGATGCCAATACGGACTTTATTGATGCGATTGGTCTTAAAGAGCACTTATCGCCCACCCGCGCCAACGGCTTGGTAAGTATGATAAAACAAATAAAAATGTATGCCATAGCATACCAAACAAAGCAACAATCATGAGCGAATCAAATATTGATGTCAATGCCTTAGGTGAAAAAATAGTCCGTGTATTAAAGACCATATTTGATCCTGAAATTCCTGTAGATATTTACGAATTAGGTTTGATCTATGACGTTTTTGTCAATGAAGATTACGAAGTTAAAATATTGATGACTTTGACCACTCCCAATTGCCCTGTTGCTGAAACATTACCCTTAGAGGTTGAAGAAAAAGTAAAATCCATGGATGCGGTTAAAAACGCAGAAGTTGAAATTACGTTTGATCCACCATGGTCTCAGGATTTAATGAGTGATGAAGCCAAACTTGAACTAGGATTTCTGTAAAATGGCTGAAGAAATAATCAATCGCGTTGCAAAAAGTAAACTCATCACCCTAAATTTAGAGGACTTCTATCCCAGCGGAAAACGTGTGGCCCTAGATATCAAGAACTGGCTTTTTCAGGGCTTGATATTAAAAGAAAAAAACTTTCGAGAAACTCTTAAAAATTACAATTGGAGTGAATTTAAAAACCACTATGTTGCCGTCTTTTGCAGTTCGGAAGCCATTGTTCCCGCATGGGCTTATATGCTGGTTCAAACCCAACTTAACGGTATTTCCAAAAAAACAGTTTTTGGAACCCTTGAAACCCTAGAAACAGTTCTTTTTTGCTCAATTATTGACAATATGGATTTGAGTTTTTGCGAAGGTAAACCCGTAATTATTAAAGGTTGCTCTGAAAAGCCGGTACCGCAAAATGCTTATTTATTGCTCCTTGAAAAACTGCAGCCAGTTGCAAGGTCAATTATGTATGGAGAAGCCTGCTCCTCCGTTCCTCTTTTTAAGAAAAAGTAATCCTTACCAAGGGCCTTCAAATTATTGTTCAATCACAAATATTGTAATATATTTGCCCTAGTTGAACCCCAAATACTACCTAATATGAAAAAAATACTCTTTTATATACCCCTATTTATCATTCAAATTTCATTTGCACAAGAATCTCAAGAGCCCCCTCGATGGGTAAAAAAAGGCATTGTGACCTTTCTTGTCAATCAATCCGCTTTTGACAACTGGATTGCAGGGGGAACCAGTAACTTTTCTGGAACTATAGGCATTAATTTCGACCTAAATTATCAAAAAAATGACTGGACTTGGGACAATAAACTCTTGGCAAATTTTGGTCTCACTAAAATTAAAAACCAAGACGTTCAAAAATCCAGTGATATATTAGAGTGGAACTCTGTCGTCGGTAAAAAGGCCTCTAATGATTGGTATTATTCTGCGTTTTTAAATTTCAAAACACAATTTGCAGGCGATTTAAACGGCGAAAGAGAAGACCTCACAAAATTCTTTTCCCCAGCTTACATACAATTTGGACCTGGAATGCTTTGGAAAAAAAGTGACAATTTAAAGGTCAATATTGCTCCGTTAACAAGCCGATTTATCATTGTTGACAGCAGCCTGACACTCGCCAATAACGCCTATTTTGGCGTTTAACAAGGTAAAAGCAGTCGCTATGAGTTGGGAGGGGCCATAGGAGTTTATTACAAGTTTGATGTGATGAAAAATATTTCTGTAGAAAACATTCTGAATTTGTACTCAAATTATTTGGAGGATCCTCAAAACGTGGATTTGGATCATACCTTGAATTTGGTCATGACAGTAAATAAATTCATTTCGGCAAATTTGA
>PBQM01000021.1 GCA_002725015.1 Flavobacteriaceae bacterium
TAATTACTACTTTAATGATAGCAAATTTACATTTTATTTAAGGAAGTTTTATATTTTTACAAAACCAAGCAATTTCATATGGGTTCATCATTCGAAAAATACCAAAAACACCGCCTTATATCTTCCTACTTCTCAGTTGTTATCAGCATTGCCTTGGTCTTATTCCTCTTGGGACTCTTGGGGATATTGGTAGTAAATGCAAAATTTATTTCTGATGAATTTAAGGAAAAGGTGGTACTCACCATTTACCTTGAGGATGCCACAAAAGCCGTTGAAATTAATCAATTAAAAAACAGCTTGATACTTGCTGAATATGTCAAAAAAACACAATTTATTTCTAAGGATGCGGCGGCTGATTTCATGAAAAATGAATATGGTGAAAATTTTTTGGATGAAGTGGGCTACAACCCTTTGAAAAATTCCATTGAGGTCAATTTATTGGCTGACTATGTAACGGCCAAAAGGTTGGACAGTTTATCGGACAAAGCCCTACAAAAGAATTTTGTTGAGGATGTCAAATACGACAAAGACTTGGTGACGCTTATGAACAGCAATGTAAAGCGTTTGAGTTTATGGGTTTTAATCATTTGTGGAATTTTCACACTAATTGCCGTTTTACTGATTAACAGCTCAATTAGATTGGCGGTATATTCCAAACGTTTTTCCATTAAAACCATGCAAATGGTGGGCGCGACTAAAAGCTTTATTCGCAGACCTTTTGTATGGCATAACATTCGTTTGGGAATTTTAGGAGGTTTAATAGCAATTTCCGGCAATGCAGTGCTGCTCTATTATATTGATTTATCATTTCCGGAGTTTAAGTTGATGCAACAACCAACTATTTTAATTGGGGCCTTGTTCACTGTTTTGGCCATTGGAATCTTTATAACCTGGATCAGTACCCACTTGGCAACGCAACGTTTTTTAAATTTAAAAACAGAACAACTTCATTATTAACATAAATCTTCAATAAAAAAATTAGCCATGGGTGAAAAAAAACGAAAGGAAGCCGCAAAACAAAGTTTTGTTTTTGAAAAACTAAACTTTATATGGATGTTTATAGGGCTTACTTTAATCACTTTAGGATTCATTTTGATGGCCGGGGGCGGTTCAAATGATCCTTTGCTTTTCAGTGAAGCAATTTTTAGCATCCAGCGGATTCGCGTAGCGCCAACCCTTGTTCTTATTGGCTTTGCTATTGAAATCTACGCTATTCTCCTAAAAACCAAACAATAAATGGATGCTTTAGACAGCCTAGTTCTAGGGATTGTACAAGGGTTTACAGAATTTTTACCCGTCTCCTCAAGTGGACATTTAGAATTGGGAAAAATTGTTCTTGGCGACTCATCTATCCCCAAAGAAAGTATGCTTTTTACAGTGGTACTTCACTTTGCAACCGCTTTGAGTACAGTGGTTGTTTTCCGAAAGGATATATTCGAAATTATCTCTGATTTGCTAAAATTCCAATGGAATTCCAACACTCAATTTATTGTAAAAATAATTGTGTCAATGTTTCCAGCCGCAATGGTTGGTCTTTTTTTTGAAAAAGAGCTCGAAGCCCTGTTTTCAAGTAATATTCTTCTTGTAGGTGCGATGCTTTTGATTACGGGATTGCTTTTACTGTTGGCGGACCGCGCAACCAACACCATAAAACAAGTGGAACAAAAAAGCGCTTTTATTATAGGTATTTCCCAAGCGCTGGCGATGCTTCCAGGTATCTCAAGGTCTGGTGCTACGATTTCCACAGCTGTTTTGCTGGGGATTGATAAAACGAAAGCCGCTCGGTTCTCATTTTTAATGGTCATCCCTTTAATTTTTGGAAAAATATTCAAAGATATTTTAAGCGGTGAATTGGCTTACAGCAGCAGTCAATTTACAAGTCTTTCATTGGGCTTTATAGCCGCATTCTTTTCTGGATTGATTGCCTGTACCTGGATGATTCGTTTGGTTAAAAAAAGCCAATTGAAGTATTTTGCCATCTACTGTGCTGCCGTTGGATTGGTGGCTATAATGTCCACTTTTTTTAAATGACAAAAACACTCGAGGCATATAAAAAAGGGGAATTATTATTGATTGATAAGCCTTTAAAATGGACCTCTTTCCAAGTGGTCAACAAAATTCGTTGGCACATCCGAAAAACTTTTGATATTAAAAAAATAAAGGTTGGTCATGCTGGGACATTAGATCCTTTAGCAACAGGGCTTTTAATAATTTGTACTGGAAAAATGACCAAACAAATTGAAAAATTTCAAGCCCAAACCAAAGGGTATTCAGGCACCATTACATTGGGAAGTTCCACGCCCTCCTACGATTTAGAGACCGCAATCGATCAGCAGTTTGCGACCCACCACATTACAAAGCCGCTGATTCTTAAAACCGTCAAAGAATTTGAGGGTGAAATTATGCAGTACCCTCCCCTCTATTCCGCCTTAAAAAAAGACGGTAAACGGCTCTATGAATTTGCCAGAGCCGGAAAAGAGGTGTCCATTAGTGCGCGTCAAATTAATGTTTATAGTTTTAAAATTACCGACATAAAGAACTTAGAAGTCGATTTTCAAATCAAGTGCAGTAAAGGCACCTACATTCGTTCATTGGCACACGACTTTGGTAAAGCTCTAAAATCTGGCGGACACCTTTCGGCACTTCGACGGACAAGTATCGGAGACTTTTCAGTAAATGATGCCATGAGCATTGAAAATTTTATAGAGTCCTTAAAAGCTTAATTACAAAACTACTTGGGAGTATCAGTATTGTAGGGAATAATATCCAAAAGCCTTTGAATGACCTCAACTCTTGCCCGCATTTTCCTGTTGGCCTTTATGACCATCCAAGGGGCAAAATCTGTATCTGTTTTTTCAAACATTTTCGTCTTATAATCAGTATAGACGTCCCACAGTCCCAGTGCCGCCTGATCTACAGCGCTAAATTTCCATTTCTTGACTGGACTGGTCTTGATGTCGTTAAAACGGCGGGCTTGTTCATCTTTAGAAATGGAAAAGTAAAACTTGACCAAGCGCACGCCGGAGTCTACCAGCATTTTTTCAAAATCATTGACTTGATTCATAAAAATCGCATACTCCTCTGTTGTACAAAATCCATTGACCGGTTCAACTACCGCACGGTTGTACCAACTGCGGTCAAAAAAGGTGATTTGACCACTGCGCGGTAAATTTTTAATGTAACGCTGAAAATACCATTGGCTTTTTTCTTCGGGTGTGGGTTTTGGGAGCGCCACAACATCGAATTCACGGGGATTTAAATTTTGGGTAATTCTTCGAATAGCGCCCCCTTTACCGGCCGCATCTCGCCCTTCAAATATAACTACGAGTTTCTCTCCTTTAGCTTCCACCCACTGCTGCATTGTGATGAGCTCCTCCTGAAGCTTTTTTAACTTTGCCTCATAGTTTAAAATTCGAAGGGCCTTGGCCACATTCATATCATTGTCCTTCAAAAAAAGTTTTAAACCTCTTTTTGAATTTAATTTCTTTAAATTTTTTTTTGTCAATCCACTCATCATTAATCAATCTGATTTATCATTCTGTGGTAACGTTGGGCCACATTAGGGTCGGCCAAAATGGTAGAGTTAGATTGCCCTTTTCCATCGTATTCAAACTGGGAAAGCACAAAGCGAATGCTTTCCAATCGCGCTTCTTTTTTATCATTTGTTTTAATGATGATCCAAGGGCTAAAGGAATTATGAGTTTTGCTAAACATTTGCTCCTTGTAATTGGTGTATAAATCCCAGCGTTTTTGTCCTTCTTTGTCCACTGGGCTGAACTTCCATTGCTTTAAGGGATTGGACAGTCTGGAATTGAAACGCCGCATTTGCTCGTCTTTTGAAATTGAAAACCAAAATTTAATAATGATGACTCCGTCCTCGTAAAGCATATGCTCAAATTCGGGGACCTGTACCATGTATTTATTGTATTGTTCTTCCGAGCAAAAACCCATGACCGGCTCAACAACCGCCCGGTTGTACCAGCTACGGTCAAAAAAAACCAATTCACCAGGCTGTGGTAACTCTTTAATATAGCGTCTAAAATACCATTGTCCCTGCTCTGCTTCCGTGGGCTTTGTCAGTGCGACGACACGCATGGATCGTGGATTCAAGTGCTCTGTGAAACGTCTAATGGCACCCCCTTTTCCGGCCGCGTCTCTCCCTTCAAAAATGATACAAATCCTTTTTTTGTGTTTGGCAACCCAATGTTGTAAATCTACCAATTCCGTTTGAAGCTTTAACAGCTCTGTTTCGTAATGGTGACTTTTCAGTACTGCTTGGTATTTTTTTGAATCTAATTTTGTCTTTAAGACAGCCTTAAAATCTTTACTACCAGCAAAATCTTCAAAATCTGAATTGATCAAGGAGGACATACAAATGTTTATAATTGAAACTTTCTAGAAAGGTAAATCGTCTGGTTCTTCAGCTTTTAAGTCTTTGGCAGGTTCAAAGGCCTCCATAGGGGGTACTGGAGGTACAGCCGCTGCCACATTCTGTTGCAGACTGTCAATACGCCAGCCTTGAATAGAATTAAAATGTTTGGTTTCTCCTTGCGGACTGATCCATTCACGACCTCTTAAATTGATGCCTACTTTAACCGGTTGCCCCACTTGAAAATTATTTAAAAGATCTGTTTTATCTTGAACAAAATCTATAGACAAATGTTGTGGATATTGCTCCTCTGTGGTCACCACCAGTTCACGTTTTCTAAATCCATTGGAACCCACAGTCTGTGTTTCCCCTATCAGTTTAATTTTTCCTTGTACTTCCATTTATTGTATTTCTATTTATTTATTTTAACAANACAAACCAAGCTTTTTGAACCTCGTTTGTATTTAAGAATTCTTTGGCTTTCAANTGTTTGNCTGCCGTTGTTTTTAATTTACTTTTAAGCGCAGCNTGATTTGGATCAGACCAAAAGGCTTTTACAGAGTCTTGAGAGGGNAATGCTTCTATATTGGCTAAAATCCCCAAATCGTTGCCGCTAAGTATACTACTTTTACGCACCGCTTCGGGCAACATATCAACCCCAATACCCAAGGTTCTGAGCGGTTTTGGTATTTCCAAAAATCCTTGTTTGGCCCGAATATAATAACTTCCGCCGCCACGTGCAACCAAATCTAATTTTTCTTGGTCAATGCTGTTAAAATCCGTCATCACAGCATTGGAAATATGAAGTTTTAATATCTCGCAAATCACCAAATTACCAGCCCCTCTCCCTTTGCCCAATGGCTTAATTTCATTGACTCTACACTCCATTTGGATGGGCGATTCTGCCACGCGAAAGGGTCGGATTAAATCTGATTTCATCATGCTAAACCCTGCCTTTTCAAATTCATTGACACCTTCTGGATATTCGGTACTGCTCAAGGACATTTGCTGTACAATAGAATAAGATACTACATTGATCACAACTTCTTTAACAGCCTCTACGTTGTGAAGGCTGTGTTTTGTACTGTTGTCTCTCACCCGCCTCGAAGGTGAAAAAATCAAAATGGGTGGATTGGTACTGAAAATATTAAAAAAGCTGAATGGGGATAAATTTGGGTTACCTTGGGCATCAATGGTACTGGCCAAAGCAATGGGCCTGGGGGCCACTGCCGAAGAAAGCAGAGCTTGCAACTGCTGGATGCTACAATCTTTAGGTTCAAAAGAAGTCATGGTGATAAATATAAAACAAAATTAAGAAATATAGACGGGGTACTAAAACAGAAAGCAAAAGCAATAGAACAATAATATTCGTATAAATACATTATATTTAAAACGAAAAATTCAACCTATGAAAATCACTAACAACCGATTGTTACTGAACTGGATTTTAATTTCAGTCTCCTTTTTCATGGTTTCGATAATTTTGTGGAACACCTACCGCTTTTTTCAAAAATTTAAAGAGGAAGAGCGGGTAAAAATGGAGAATTTCTCAGCGGCTCAGATTGAGCTCAGTAAAACACTTGACCTAGACGGAAACATCAGTGATTTGCCCTTAAAAGTTATTCAGAGTAACACCACTACCCCTATGATTATCAAGGACTCACAAGGGAATTTTCAATCCAAAAATATCACACTCAAAGGAGAAAATAATCAGTTGTACTTAAAGCAATTGAGCGAAGCCTATGCCAAGGAAAACACTCCACTTCAAGTTATTTACCAAGGTAAAGTATTGTCCACTTTGTATTACGGCAATTCTGTTCTGCTGAACAAATTAAAATTTTACCCCATGGCACTGTTATTAATAATCTTACTATTCCTAGGACTCATTTATTTTTTCTATCAAAGTTCGAGAACCGCTTCTCAAAATAAACTTTGGACCGCCATGGCCAAGGAAACAGCCCATCAAATTGGAACGCCTTTATCATCACTCATTGGATGGACAGAGTTGCTTAAAAATGAAAATATCAAGGCCAGTTATATTGAGGAAATAAACAACGACATCAAACGCCTAGAAACCATTACAGATCGTTTTAGTAAAATCGGCTCAGTTCCTCAACTATTACCCACAGATATAATCAAAGCTACAAAAACAGCCACCGACTATTTACGGTCTAGAAGCAGTGCGCTGATTAAATTTGAAATTGAACTTCCAAAGACGCCTTGCAGGGTTTCACTCAACGAAGAACTTTACAGTTGGACCATTGAAAATTTAGTCAAAAATGGCATTGACGCCATGAAAGGCAAAGGCTTGCTTAAAATTGTGGTACATTCAAATGAGCAATTTGTTTTTATAGACATATCAGACTCGGGAAAAGGACTTTCTAAGGCGCAATTTAAAACCATTTTTGAAACGGGATACACCACAAAAAAAAGGGGCTGGGGCTTGGGATTGTCATTGGCAAAACGCATTGTTGAGCAGTACCACAAAGGAAAAATCAAGGTCCTTAGTTCTGAAATAGGCAAAGGGACCACAGTTCAAATAAGCCTAAAGAAATTATAACTGATTTGCAATGGCAGTGGCAGTTGCTTGGAAATCCTCTGGCGATTGTTGCGGTTCTTTTTTTATAAACTGAGCGTCTTCCATCCCATTTAACGGTATTAAATGCACATGTGCGTGAGGGACCTCAAGGCCTATAACGGTCATGCCCACTCTCTGACACGGTATGGCCTTTTCAATGGCCATGGCAACAGTTCTTGAAAAATCCATCAGCTTTTGATAAAGTGCTTGGTCTAAATCGAAAAGCTTATCAACCTCCATTTTTGGTATACAAAGAGTGTGGCCTTTGGCATTGGGGTAAATATCTAAAAATGCCAGAAATTCCTCTGTTTCTGCTACCTTGTAGCAAGGAATATCACCAGATACAATTTTTGAAAACAGAGAAGCCATAAAATAATTTATCTAGAAATTTCTAAAATTTCGAACTTAATGATCCCGTTGGGAACTTGAATTTCTGCTATATCACCAACACTTTTCCCAAGAAGCCCCTTCCCTATAGGAGAATTAACTGATATTTTTCCAGCCGCTAAATCGGCCTCACCATCCGCCACTAAAAAATAGGATAGTTCCATTCCATTGGATTGATTTTTTATTTTTACGTTGGACAGTACCAAAGCCTTGGTAGTATCCAATTGAGATTCGTCTATAAGGCGGGCGCCTGCTAGAGTTTCCTCAAGTTTTGAAATTCGCATTTCAAGCATGCCTTGGGCCTCTTTGGCAGCGTCGTATTCAGCATTTTCGCTCAAATCCCCTTTGTCACGGGCTTCGGCGATGGCTTTGGAAGCTTTTACGCGTTCTACATCCTTGAGTTGCTGCAACTCATCTCGAAGTTTTTTGAGGCCTTCTGCGGTGTAATAAGATACCTTACTCATTTTTATTATATTAATTTTGTTCCGATTTGGAGCGGATTTAAAGTTTTATAAAACAAAAAATCTCGTTTGCACGAGATCAGTGGTCAAATATACAAAATATTTAACAGCTGTTCTTTTTTGTTGTATTTTAGAGGTCTGTAATTTAAAAGCATGCACCCAATGAGGAGTCAAGGTTATCTTTTAACAAAGTATTTTTTCAAATACCTCATCACATTGATTATTTCTTTTTCATTGCTTAATTGTTCAAACATGAATAATTACGATCGCAATTGTAATTTTCTGTTAAACATTGGTATACAAGCCAGCTTGAATTTAAATTTAGCGCAATACAATGGTCTCAACTTTTCAAACCAACCAGTGTATGTGCCAAATGAAGGCAATGCAGGACTTATTGTCAACAACACAGGTACCGGTTATGTAGCTTTTGACGCTGCGGATCCCAACATTCCTTTTGGTGAATGTTCAATATTAGATATAGAGGGGATTGAAGCAGTGAGTCCAGTTAACTGTGAACAGTCAAATCGCTATAATTTATTAACGGGACAACCCATGCAAAATCCTGAACTGCGCTGCAGTCTTAAGCCTTATTTTGTAGAACGTATTGGTAATGAATTGTTTATTTCAAACTAAAATTATTTTAAGCAATCCCAATAAAATAAAAAAGTCGCAGTAAAAGCTGCGACTTTTTTAAAGCTTAATTTTCCTAAAATGTCAGAGTCACTCCCGCCAAAAAGTTACGGGTGGCTTGCGGGTAATACCCTTGAACTTCTGAAGCTGTTGGACCACTCCAAGTATCCAAATATGTAAAACCTCTGTCTTCATATTCAAGATCTAAAAGATTATTGACCATCCCTGTAAACACA
>PBQM01000022.1 GCA_002725015.1 Flavobacteriaceae bacterium
GGCCAGCTTGCATTGGGTCCCGCATCAAACAATGATGGGGACTGGGAGGCAATGTCAACCGCAACATCATCGGCTGATAGGGTGGTAACATCACAATTTAAAAAGAGATCAAAATCAATGGGATGACCTGGATCAATGCTTCCAATTTCTGCTGCCTCACCACTTGATGCATGGACCCAATTGGCCTCATTAAAAAAATAAGCATCTCCCCCATCGCCAGTCCAATGGTAAACTTGGGCAAAAGCCCCAAATGAAAAAAAATAGAATGCGAGAATTTTAATTCGATACATGAACTCTTAAATCTAATTTTAAAAATTATTTATTTTTGGATTCCAACCCTCCAAAATCAGTCTCCGTAATGTATTTCAATTCCTCTAAAGACAATTCATTTCCATATTGCTTCTTCAATCTGTAAAGTTCAGATTTTAATTTTTTTATACGGCCTTTATAAGCTTTTTTACCCATTAAATTATTTAATTCCATCGGGTCTTTTTTAAGGTCGTAAAATTCCCATAAATCCATATCATAGTAGAAATGAATTAATTTATAACGCTGATCTCGAACGCCATAATGGGGTTGCACTCGGTGGTAATAAGGATATTCATAATAGTGGTAGTACATAGATTTTTGCCAATCTTTAGGCCTTTGACCTTTTAAAATTGGATAGAAGCTTTGACCCTGAACCGCATCGGGGGTGGCAACACCTGCCATGTCAAGTAAAGTCGGGGCAAAATCTATATTGCTTATAATGGCGTCTGAAACAGTACCCGCTTGAATGACTCCTGGATAACGAACCACAAAAGGCATATGTAAGGCTTCTTCGTACATAAAACGCTTGTCAAAAAATCCATGCTCACCCAAAAAGAAACCTTGATCAGAACTGTAAATTACAATGGTGTTATTTTCTATCCCATTGGCATTTAAATAATCTAGAACCCGTCCAATATTATCATCTACAGATTTAACAGTAGCCAAATAATCTTTGATATAACGCTGGTATTTCCACTGGCGGACTTGTTGTGGATTTAAATCTTTTGAAGGGGACACGATCTGACCTGGTTTAAACCCATAGTGCAGCCACTTTCGTTTTTTTTGTTTTGAAAGGTCGTTGGGAGGCGTCATTTTCATATCCTGACGACTGAAGTAATCCATGGTCATTTCTGTACTTCCAGCCGTTTGTTCTCTGCCCTTATATCCGTCGTCAAAAGTTTCTGGATAGGGCATTTGAATAGAATCCCAAAGATTTTTATAGGGAATGTCAGGTGCCCATTCTCGGTGGGGTGCTTTGTATTGAAGCAGCAAACAAAAGGGTTTGTTTTGATCTCTTGAATCCAACCAATCCAAAGCAAAGTCCGTAGTTAGATTGGTGGCATACCCTTTTTCTGTAATTTTTCGACCATTGTCATTGTATATGGGGTCCCAATAAAAACCCTGCTGTCCCTTTGAAATATGGTATTTATAATAATCGAAACCTACAGGTTCAGATGCCAAATGCCATTTACCAATCAGAGCGGTTTCATATCCTGAGGCCTTTAAAGCTTGAGGAAATGTCCATTGTTTATTGTCAAAAACACCCCCTTTATAATTTTTATAATAGCCATTGACATGACTGTATTTTCCAGTTAAAACTGAAGCTCTGCTAGGTCCACAAATGGCATTGGTACACAAGGCATTTTCAAGCAGAGCCCCTTCACTTGCGATGCGATCAATATTAGGCGTGGGGGCTAAATCTTCAAACAGACCGCCATATGCTGAAATGGCATTGGTCGCATGATCGTCAGAAAAAATAAAAACGATGTTTGGAGCAAGCTTATTTTGAGATCTTGTTTGTCCCAAACAAAGCAGTGTTGTAAAACAAAATAGCAGTATGAAATTTTTGTGATTCAAATTGACAGTTAAAAAAACTGATAAATCCAAAACTCTAGATTTGAATTTATCAGTTTAAAGCAAATTGTTATGATTTACTGTTTAATGATTTTCTCAGAAAGTACAGCATTGCCACTGTTTACCTTCACCAAATAAATACCAGAAGCTAAGTTAGAAATATCTACCTGATTGCTGTTGAAAACCTCTTTTTCTAAACGCCCTGAAATTGAATAGACTTTGATAGAAGAAATATTTTCAACACCATCGATTGTGATCTTATCTGTTGCTGGGTTGGGATAAACCGCTAAAACACTTGAATTAAAATCCTCTAATCCCAACAACTCATTTCCATTCAGCGAAAATGAATCAAAACAAATATCTGGACTGTTAAATCTAAATTTTACCGCTCTTGCAAATGAAACTGCATTTACATTTATTGTGTTGAGCCCCAAGGACAGTGGTTGGGCATTCGCAAAAAAATCATTGCCGTTGGCGGTTGTTTTATAAACTTGATAATTGGCCCCGGCACTTGGCAAGCTCGTAATGTTAATTGCCAAAGTTTGTTGTTCCCCTTGATTTCCATCGTTGACAGTACAAGCGGTGAAAACATAAGGCCAAGCTGCTGGTCCTGAGTTAAATAAATTAGATGTACCTGTACAATCCTCACCACCAGTTCCACCACCACCGGAGTCGTCTCCATACAAGCTTGAGCCATTGAGAACAAGAGAATCAAATACTATATCCCCACTGCTAAATCTAAATTTTACCGCTCTTGCAAATGAAACTGCATTTACACTTAATGTGTTGAGTCCCAAGGACAGTGGTTGGGCATTCGAGAAAAAATCACTGCCGTTAGCCGTTGTCTTATAAACTTGGTAATTGGCCCCGGCACTTGGCAAGCTTGTAATGTTAATTGCCAAAGTTTGTTGTTCCCCTTGATTTCCATCATTGACAGTACATGCGGTAAAAACATAAGGCCAGGCTGCAGGTCCTGAACTGAACAAGTTAGAGGAGGCGATGTCAGTTTGGGAAAACCCCAAAGCTGTAAAGAGTGAAAATAATGTGAGAGTAATTTTTCTAGTCATATGTGAGTTGTTAATTATTTTGTTTGTATTGCTTCCATCGCATCATAAGCTCATCCCCTAGAACGGCGCTTAACTTTCCGTACAATTTATCATAAACTTTTTTTAATTTAGACTTTCGAATTTGAGGCGCATCCATATGCTCTTGACGAATTTGGTCCGCGATTATAAATCGTTCAAATTGAACTTTATAAACTTTATTTTTCTGGTCTGCATTTAAAGACAGTACCTCAACCATTTCTCTGGTTAGGTCTTTGGCTCTTTCATCTGCAGTAGCCTGTGAGATGCCATCAATGGTAAAAGCTAGCAAAATTGCGGTAAAAAATAATTTTTTAATCATAATTTGATGTATTAATATTTGTGTATTTGCCTGTAAATTACGAAAATATTTGCGTTTATTATGTTAATGGAAAGAGTTAATTGTTTCAACGGATCCTGATTTCCATGTAAGCCCTGGTTTCCACTTGGGAGCCTTGACCGTTTTTAGATAAGTATCAAGCAAATTCTCCATAAATTTAAGGGTTGTGGGGTTGGACAATGCAATGTCATTTTGTTCCATTATATCACGGTCTAAATTATAAAGTGAAAGTTCATTGTTGTCGTAAAATTTAATCAGTTTGTAGGGTGGGAAAATAACTGAGGAATGGGCGCGTTTGAGTGCAATGCCATTTTCATAGGGAACGTGAAAAATAAGTCCCTTTGAAGGCCGATTGATTTTAGATTTATTTATTTTAAAAAGGCTGTTTTTAAAACTGCCACCATCCAATTGAGCTTTTAATGGCAATTCCCCTCCTGCCAAATCGATAAGCGTTGGCAAAAGATCTGAAAATGTAATGGGGGTTTTGGACTCTTGACCCGCCAGAATCTTGGGACCTGCTACAACAAATGGAACCCTAATACCTCCTTCCAAAGCATCCCATTTGCCTCTGCTCAAAGGAAAATTTGAACCTTTTTTATATTTTGATCTAGGGGGCATAATGGGAACAGCTCCATTGTCAGAAGTATAAATTATATAGGTGTTTTTTTCCAACCCCAGGGCCTTCAGTTTCTTCAGTAAAATTCCAAGGCCTGTATCTAAATCTTCTGTCATGGCTGCAAAACCAGCATGTTTTTGATAAGCCCCCTTGGCTTTGTTTTGGTATTTATTTAATGTGGCCTTGCGCATCATGATATCAGAGTGCACCGCATAATGTGAAACTTGTAAAAAAAAAGGACGTTTAGAATTGGCTTGACGCTCCAAAAAATCTGTGGCTTTTTTAGTGGTACTAAAGATTTTTTTAGGATCCTCACTGCTGTTATTTCGCCACTGTCGTTGATGGTTTTTATAATCAAAACCTCCTTCTTTATTCCCAGTGATACCATCACTCTCATCATATCCCAGTTCCGAGGGATGCGCATCAATGCCCCATTTACCAAAATGGGCTGCTGTATAGTTTGAATTAATATTTTTTAAAAGTTTTGGTATACTGATCGGACGCTGGTGATTGATGTGATCGGTATTCATACCAACGCGAATCATTTGCAATCGGGCGGGAGTTTGACCAAATTGTATGCTGTACCTGGATGGGGAACATACTGGTGCGCTGGCGTAAGCCGAAGAAAAATGCATGCCGCGCTCAGCAAGCGATTCTAAATTGGGTGTTTCGTGGTAGTCGCTCTTCGATTGTGGCTCAGCATCCATCATTTGTACGGAAGTACCGTTCCAACCTTGATCATCGGTCAATATTAAAATAAAATTTGGAGAGGTCTCGTTGGGCTTAATTTTTCTTGCATTGCAACCAAAAATGAGGCTAAAAAATAAACACCCAAAAATTAAAACTCTTCCCATGACAAGCAGAAACCTCAGCTTAATTAATATTTGAATTGGCCGAAACTTCTATCAATGGAATTGGCCATGTGTAATCCTCAGCTTGTCTGGACCCGTCAGTCCCAGGAATTACATCTAAAACATTTCGGCAATACTCATCATAAACGCCAAAGCGAGTTAAATCAAAAAAGCGATGCCCTTCCATATACAACTCTACTGCCCTTTCCTCTAAAAGCGCCGTTCTAAAAGCATCCATTGTCATGGCAGCGCCATTAAAATCAGCCATGCCAACACGGGCTCTCAGTGCATTGATATCTTGGGACGCCAAGCCAGGGTTCTGACTCAGTTCCGCCAAGGCTTCTGCTCGCATTAAATATACATCCGCAAGTCTTATAACATGCCAGTTTTGTCGGCTGGTATAGGGGGTTGTAGCGCCTCTGTCAATATATTTTGAAGTCCATCCCTGCCATAAGCTGTATAAATTTCTTTGCTCCTTAACATCATCAGACACATCATCCTCTTCATTTAATATCAATTGATTAAAACAAATATCAGAATTGTCAAATTGAACTTCAATCAGTTTGTTATTTGCTGAGCTTGATGTTAGGGTATTGACACCCATGGTTAAGGGCTCTGCATTTCCATAACTTAGCTGATCATCTTCATCCATTTCAACTCTGCGATAGCTTGCGCCTTCTTCAGGCAACCTATTCACGTTGATCTTGAACGTACGCTCCGATGCATTGGGATCGTCTAAATAATTGTCTATTAGAAAAGTGAAAGGCCAATTGTTATTATTTGTTGCTGTTATTGTACTTGAACAGGCTATTGGAAAATAGGCTCTGTAACCTGTACTTCCAGGGTAGATTTCAAATATTCGACATGTTTGGTATTCTTTAATAATTGAGTTTTGAAATCTAGGGTCATTTTTATTGAGATGTAAATTAATAAAGCGACCTTTTAATTTATTGCTGCCTCCAAATCCAGTTCCACTTAAGCCCGCATTTCTCGGAGTAAAGAGATTTGAGACCGCCGTACCTTGTCCAATTTCATCAGAACCCTGTACTTCAAATAACATTTCATGATTGTTGCCATTATCGGCCTCAAATATGGAAATATATTGGTCAAGATTGCCGCTGAGCATAAACCCGCTGTCTAAGAGTGCAGCATCACATTTATCAGCAGCCCATTGGTAGTATGTGGCTGGAGATTCAGACAATTCCAGATATTTTATATTGCCTTCAATTCCAGCCATGGCAGTTCTTTTACAAGAGGCCATGCGCAAATAAACTTTGGCCAACATGGCATTGGCAGCGGCCTTGGTAACCCGCCCTAAATTATTGATTTCATTATTTCTAGTCTCGTTTCTGTCCCAACAATAGGTGGTTGCGTATTCCAAATCGCTGGTGATTGCATCATAAATTTCAGAAATTGATGAAATGGGAAGGCCCTCATCAACATCCGCTTCGACTGGAACAAGCCTTAAAGGAACCTCAGAAAAACAGCGCACAAGGTTAAAATAATGCAGGGCTCTTAAAAATTTAGCTTCGCCAATGATTCTAAATTTTAAAGATTCATCCATGTCAATAGCAGGGACCTTGGCAATGACATTGTTGGCATCTCTTATGGCTTTATATATATCGATCCATATATCTTCAGTATTGGGGTCTGAAGAAGTAACGTTTCCATTTTTGAAATCATTGAGCAAGAAAGTTGAAAGCCCTTGATCTGAAGCCGCAAACAATGTGGACAAGTATTTTTGCTTGTAATAACCATTTCCACTTTTTAGGCGCGCATAAGCCGATGTCAAACCATCCAAAGCGTCGTTTAGATTTTGATAAAAATTTTCAGTCTCTGTTTGCACAAAAGGGTCTTCATCAAGCACCTCACAAGAATAAAAACCAATGAAGAGGAATAATATTATTTTAAATGATCTAGTATTTTTCATAATTTATACTTTTAATAATTAAACCTTAAACCAAAAATATAAGACTTAGTTCCCGGGTAGGTTCCAAAATCAACACCGCGTCTTTGAGGGTTTTTAGTGTAGGTCTGGACTTCTGGGTCGTAGCCAGGGTATTGAGTCCAAGTAATTAAATTTTGACCTGAAACATAAAGCCTGAGAGATCTTCCCCCCTCAAAATTAAAATTATACCCTAAGTTGATATTTTTGAGCCTCAAAAAAGAACCATCAAAAACTTGTCTATCAGATGGCTCAGAACGGTTTCCATTTTGAACAATTGCAGCAGGATGCATGACTCCTGATGTATTGCCTACGGATGGGTCATAGGTTAACAATCCATTTGAATACGTTAAAGGAGCTTTCCAAGAGTTCTCAAAAGAATCCGATAAGTGATTCCTGGTTCTAAAAAGACCGCTCAACTGCCAAGAGTCAACCCAAAACAAATCACCTCCTTCTTGACCTGTGAACAAGAGACTTAAATCCCAATTCTTGTAAGTAAATTCGCTGCCGATGGCATAAGTGAAGTCCGGATTCGGATCTCCTATTTTAACATAGTCTTCAAAATCTATAACTTCGTCTTGGTTGCGGTTTATATAATTAATCTCACCAGGCGCGGCATTGGAGATTCCACTGGCATTGGCTTGCTCCCAGTTCTCATAAATACCGTCGGTTTCAGCACCCCAAAATATACCCAGTGGTTGTCCCACCATAAACATGATGGGGTTTACCTGAGAAAAACCGATCTCTGGACCCAATTGATAATCTAAATTAGAATTGAGTTTTAATAATTTGTTCCTGTTAAGACTAAATGTTGAGTTGACAGTCCAGCTAAAATCTGATTTTTTTAGCATTTCCGCTTGCAAACCAATTTCAAATCCTTTGTTCTCAACTTCGCCAAAATTATCAACCCGACTGGCATATCCATTAGATGCTGGTAAAACAACATTTTGAAGTAAATCATGCGTCAATTTATGATAAGCATCTAATGTCAAATTTAATTTTGAATTAAACATTGCAATGTCCAAGCCCACATTAAATTGATCGGTAGTTTCCCAAGTAAGATCGTCATTTTCCAAATTTTGTTCATAAAATCCAATCACCAAATCATCGTCAAAATTGTAGCGAATGGGGCTCATCAATGCTAGGGATTGATAAGGAGAAATTGGGTTGCTGCCCGTCTTCCCATAGGAAAGTCGAAGTTTTAAATTATTGATTTGCTTAATTCTTCTAAACAACCGCTCTTTGGAAAGCGCCCAAGAGACTGCAACAGATGGAAAAATGGCGCTTTTTTTATTTTCTGCAAATTTTGAAGAGGCATCCACACGGGCGTTGATATCTATAAAATATTTTCTTTGGTAGTTATAACCCACTCTTGCCAATGCTGATAGCAAGCCGACCTCACGATATTGAGAGATGGGAACTAATATTTCTTCAGCTGAAGTAAAGTTGTAAAAAGCCGTATTGTCATTGGCAAACCCCCTGGCTTTGTTAAATAAAGAGCGGATGGTGTTTTTTTCATAGGTTGCGACCAAAGTCGCATCAACTCTGTGAAAATTAAAGCGATTTCTATAGCGTAAATTTCCTTCAGCGTAAATTTTCCTATTTTCTAAATACGATTGAGAAGCCTCTCCGTTGTTAATCATACCACGGGTTGTATTGGAGGGGTAGTAATTATCTCTGGTATTTCTTTGATAATCATAGGCTCCCCTAAAAGTTCCCGTTAATTTAGGTGTTATTTTACCCACCAAAGACAAGGCTTGTCTAAAGGTGAAAGATTTTTTCTCGTCAATAACAAATTTTGCCAAGGTATAGGGATTTGAAATTAAATCTCCTTCGTTTAATTCAATATATTGATCATCTGTTTGACCTGTTTCTAGTAGTGAGTAAATTGGTTGGAACTGCAAGACTTGAGAGACCACACTTTTTTGAAGAAAAATCTGTCCATTCCCAACTGAAGCCGCATTTCCCTGCTTGTGAGATACGTTGGTTCGGGAATAAATATCAATTTTATCACCAAAAGCTTTTCTTTTGACACTTGAGTTTAAAAAGACCCGTTTGTTGGTCGTGTTAACAATCACCCCTTCTTGATCAAAAACCCCCAAACTCAAAGAATAATTCTTTTTAAAATCTCCGCCTCTATAACTTAAATTATAAGAATTTGTTTGTGCTAGTTGGTAAGTCGCGTCTTGCCAATCGGTACTGACACCGGTGGTTTGGGCATAGGGTATGGAATAATCTTCAATTTCAGGATAATTTGCTACCGTCAAAGCCTGGGAGCCGTCATAGGCACCTCCTGCTCTGCTGGGATCTGTAATTTGTTGGTAAATTTGATTTAAAGAGCGTTGTTGCATATAGGATTCAAAACCTGGACCGTCTAAAACGTTTATTTTCTCTCTGACACTGGTCAGATAAGAGTCAAATGTAAAGGATATTTTATCCTTCCCTTTGTTTTTATTGGCAGACTTACTGGTGATCAACACCACGCCATTGGCGCCCCGTGCTCCATAAACCGCCGTGGCAGCGGCATCTTTTAAAATTTCAATTTTCTCAATATCATTGGGATTGATAAAACTCAAAGAACTTTGTGACCCCCCAGAATTGCCGTTGCCTTCAGCGTCTGAAACTGGATTGATAGGGATTCCATCCAATACATATAAAGGTTGAGTACCTCCCAACATAGAATTGGTCCCACGTATGGAGATTCCAATGCCACCTCCTGGCTCGGCGCTCTCTGTCACCACCACACCGGCCACTTGGCCTTGTAATAAGCTTTCTAATGTGGCGGCTCTGTTTTGTTCCAGTTGCTCTGTTTTGATTTGAGTAATGGAACCTGAAAGATCTTTTTTACTGACATCGTAATAACCCACACTGACAGTCACTTCATCCAGCGCATCAACACTGGGTTCCATCATGGCCATCAACTCCGATTGTTGAACCTCGAGTTCTAGGTCCTTGAATCCAATATAAGACACCACCAATATTTGGCCTTTCTTAGCAGTGATTTTAAAATTCCCATCAAAGTCCGAGCTAACACCAACCGTACTGTCTTTGATTAAAATAGTGGCTCCAGGAAGCGGAGAATTGGTCTCTTTTTCAATGACTTTTCCAACGACTTCAAAACTCTGGGCTGACAAGGCCATGGCAAACATCGAAATTGTCAACAATAAAAATTTCTTTAAATAATGATTCCGCATTCTTACTCTTTTTTGATTTTTTTTTCTTTTAATGCCTTTCTGAGCCACCAATCCCTGTCAGCTCTGTACTTGTATTTTGTTTTCAATCGCTTCGCCTCTGCCCTGAGTTCGGCTTCTACAACCTCATGATCCTTAGAGTTTATAAGATTTTTCATTTCACCAGGATCATTTTTAAGATCGTATAATTCATCAATGTCATTTTTTAAAAACGCATCCACCAGTTTATAGCGCTGGGTTCGAACCGCAATTTGATTGGGTCCGGCATAAGGCCAATAAGTATCTAGATAATATTCAAATAAAAAGGAAGTTCGCCAGTCGTCCGTGGGCGTTCCAACCAATAAGTCTTGCATAGAGGCGCCTTGCATATAAGCGGGAATATCAAGCCCTGCCATGTCTAGAATTGTAGGGGCCATATCAATGTTTAAACACTGCTGTTTGACTGCCGTCTTTGGTTTTATTAATTTTGGATAGCGAATGAGCATGGGAACCCGCATGGAATTTTCATAGGCCAAGCGCTTGTCATTAAAAGTGTGTTCTCCCATAAAATAACCATTGTCACTGCTGTAAATAACAACGGTATTGTCCAACTCTCCCATGGTTTCTAAAGTCTTGAGAACCTCTCCCAAAGATTCGTCAATGGCGGCTATACAGCGCAATAATTGCATATTTTTTTCATAATTTATTGGCCACTGCTGTTCTGGAAGTGCTTTGGGAATGGGCCGCTGTTTCTTCCAGTCAAAACCAAAAGTTTTTTTGCGTTGCCAGGCTGGTTTTCCTAAAAATGTTTCTTTGTGGGTGTCAAATGGCGGAGCCGGCAATACAGCATCAGTATATAAATTTTCATGCCGCTTTGCTGGTGTGTGAGGTTCGTGGACCGCTTTGTGCCACAGGTTTAAACTAAAGGGTTTGTCTGGATCTCTTTTGTCTTTTAACCAACTGATGGCCTTTTCAGTGAGAATGTCTGTCATATACCCTTTTTCACGGTATTCTTTGCCATTGTCATTGACAGGGGGATCTATATACTTTCCCTGGCCAATAAAGCTAAACCAATAGTCAAAACCAGGGCGTATATGCGCTTTTCCCTTTTTATGAGCCATGTGAATTTTTCCGATGTGAGCAGTCTGATAGCCTGCAGCTTGTAAATGTTTTGTATAGGGGGCAAATTCATCCCAGTTGGGATCTATATGACGGTTGTTCTGATTTACGCCATGTATGTGGGGATAGGTACCAGTTAAAAAGCTGGCGCGTGAAGGGGAACAAATGGACTGGGTCACAAAAAAATTCTCAACATTGGCTCCTTCTCTATAGAGGCGGTCAATATTAGGTGTTTTTAAAAAGGGATAGCGGCCCATAAAACCCAAAGCATCATAAGGTTGGTCATCTACCAAGACAAATAAAAAATTGGGTTGCTCATTTGTTGAAATGCTGTTGTTGCTTTGGGCAGATAATTTTAAATCTAAAACAAAAAGCAAGAATGCCACTGTAAAAAACTGGAAATAATACCTCATCTAAAAAAATAAATCCTTGGAATTGCTATAAATATAATCAATTGCTGTNAAGAAGTCTCTGCAANCGCGTCATTTATTGTGTNAAATATTGTTTTNAACCCTGTGATTTTTAACAGCGGTTTAGAAAACAGCGCATTCCAATCAAATAAAATTAGATTAAAATAGCTGTTTTTAAATTAAAAAAGCAGTACATAAATTTGTAAATTTGTTGCATATTTAAAGTCATGAATTTTTCCTTTTTTATCAAGAAAAAAGAACAGAATTTATTTCGGGGACTGGTTGATTTTCACAATCATATCTTGCCTGCTATAGACGATGGCAGCCGATCGTTAGAACAATCTCTAAAAATGTTGAAGTGTTATGAGGCCCTAGGGATTGAAAAAGTTTTGGCCTCTCCGCATATATACCAGGGACTTTACCCCAATACTCCAAAAACCATTCAAGCCGCTTATGAGGTTTTAGATTTAAAAGCTAAAAACAAGCCCACCAAACTAATTGGCTATGCTGCAGAATATATGGTGGATGAGTTTTTTATAAAGTCTTTACAGAATAATGCCGAACTGCTGTGCTGCTTTGACAGGGCTGTTTTAATTGAAATGCCCTATTTTGGAAATCCTGACATCCTCAAAAGGGTTCAATTTGAATTACAAAACAGTAATTACAAGCCGATTTTAGCACATCCAGAGCGCTATTTAAATTTGAGAAATCTAACTACAATTAAGGATTTAAAAGCGCGGGGGGTAAAAATGCAATTAAATGCACTCTCCCTTACAGGTCTTTACGGGGCTCGAGTGAGAAAAAAAGCTTACGAATGGTTGAGAAAAGAGGTCTATGACTTTATTGGAACCGACGCCCATAGCGAGGGGCAGCTAGAGAGACTCAAAGGATTGCATCTCAATAAAAAGGATCATTTTATTTGGCAAAAAATTTGTGACTTACAGTCAACTCTGTTTAAAGATTAGTTTCTTCTTCATAGCCATAGCCATAACCAAAATTATATTTGTATTGGTAGCTGTAGCGGTAACTGTATCCGTACTTCCAGTAAGAAGTGCCTCCAGACTTAACCCCGTTAAAAATAAGTCCAATATTTTTAACTTTTTTATCGTTTACCAGCCCCCTGATGAAATCTGTTAGTTTTTTCTCTGTATAATGGGCTCTGGTGGTATACAAGGTTAAATCAGCATATTTAAGCAAGGGCAAGGTATCACTCACTAGGACCAAAGGTGCGGAATCAATGATGATATAATCATAATTTTCCTTTAATGTATTCAATACACTTTCAAATTTTTTGGACCCCAACAACTCAGCAGGATTTGGGGGGATAGGTCCACTCAAAAGCACGTCCATTTTGCTGTTAAAGATATCAATGCTGAAAATGTGGTCTGAGATCACTTCATTTGAATTTGATACCAAAAATGAACTGAGGCCTTTTTCTGTCCCCAGTCTTTCAATTTCAAGAATGTCGTGCAATCTTGGGTTTCGCAAATCGGCACCCACCATAAGTACTTTTTTTCCAGTTGCTGCATAACTTGCAGCAATGTTGAAAGCAGACATGGTTTTTCCCTCACCTTTGATACTGGAAGTGGATAAAATAACTTTAGACCCCTCACCCACAAGCTTAAAGCTTATATTGGAGCGAATGACTCTGGCCGACTCCGCAAAAATACCCCTAGAGTCTTTGGTAGTCCCAAGCTGTGAAACAAAAGGAACTTCGCCCATAATGGCCAAGCTTGGTAAGGATTTTTCTAAATCTTCTCTTGTGTGTAACTTGGTGTCTATAAGCTTTAATATATATAAAACCAAAGTGGGCAACAATAAAGCCATAAAAAGGGACCCTAAAACAATTAATTTTTTATTTGGAGCTGTTGGGATAGGATTTGTGCTGGCGAAGTTGATGACCCGTGTATCAGGAACTGTAGACTCATAGCGGATGGCGGCTTCTTCACGGCGTTGTAATAAAAATAAATAAATATTTTGTGCAATTTCAAATCTGCGCTGAAAAGCGGTTAGGGTGGCTTCCAATACTGGAATTTTTGCCATTTCAGAACTCTTAGCGTCACTAAATTCTTTAAAGTTAGACAGGGACGTTTGCAGGTCTGCGCTGTAGTTGTCTATGCTTATTATGATGTTTTGCTTAAGGGCTTTTAACTGCGAACTCAATTCTAAAACCAAAGGGTTTTTCTGAGTGGCGCCGGACAATA
>PBQM01000023.1 GCA_002725015.1 Flavobacteriaceae bacterium
GGTTTCAAATTTTCCTGCTCTGTCCTTATTGGCACTTGTAAAAGCGCCTTTAATATGTCCAAATAACTCACTTTCAATAAGTTCACTGGGAATTGCAGCACAGTTAACCTCTACCATGGCCGCCTTGTTGCGATTGCTCTTTTGATGAATCCAATGAGCGACCAATTCTTTACCGGTACCGTTGGGACCCGTAATTAAAACCCGGGCTTCAGTTGGCGCAACTTTTTCGATGATGGATTTTATGCTTGAAATCTCTTTGCTGCTACCGATCATTTCGTATTTTTTACTAATTCGGCGTTTAAGACGTTTGTTCTCAAGGACCAATTCTTTGCGGTCCAATGCATTTCTAACAGTATTTAAAAGTCTATTGAGGTCTGGAGGTTTGGAGATGTAATCAAAGGCGCCTAGGCGCATGGTGTTGACAGCCGTTTCCAAATCCCCATGACCCGATATCATAACAATAGGAATTTCTGGTTTGATTTTTTTGGCGGCTTCCAAGACCTCAACACCATCCATTTTTGGCATTTTAATATCGCACAATACCAGATCAAAATCTTCCTTTTTGATCAGCTCTGTTCCAGACAAGCCATCAGCGGCCTCAAAGACTTGGTAAAGAGGATTTTCTTCAGATAAAATCTTTAGTAAAACGCGGCGAATGGCCTCTTCATCTTCTATTATTAATATTTTAGACATTTATTTCAGCCCTTTAAACAAATTAATATTTTAACCATTTTACAAGATCTCTATAGCTGGGTTTTTTTCCATACATCAAAATACCCACTCTGTAAATTTTTGCAGCAACCCAAACAGTGATTACAAAAGTAATGACTAAGACGGTAAGAGACAACAATTGTTCCCACAATGGAACTCCAAAAGGAATTCGCATAAGCATGACTATGGGTGAGGTAAATGGAATATAAGAAAAAACAATAGATATACTGCCGTGGGGATCTTCTAAAACAGTAAAAAATCCAACGTAAAAAGCCAAAATAAGAGGCATAATGACGGGTAATATAAATTGCTGAGTATCTGTTTCATTGTCTACAGCGGCTCCAATTGCAGCGTAAAGCGAGCTGTACAGCAAATAACCCCCCGCAAAAAATAATATAAACGCAATGATTAAATTAAAGATTGGCAGGCCCCTAAAATCATTGATCAATCCTTGAATTTCTGAATTAGCTGCTTGATTGTTTAAGGCCTCTGTCATCATGTCATTCTGTGGCGTGGCCGAGAAGTCCACACCTAAGAAAAAAGAAGCTGCCGTCATCAATAGACCCAGTAAAACAATCCAAAGGGCAAATTGCGTGATTCCAGCAAGAGAGGTTCCAAATATTTTTCCCAACATCAACTGAATCGGTTTTACAGATGAGACAATGATCTCTATAATGCGACTTGTTTTTTCTTCAATTACACTGCGCATAATTAAATTGCCGTAAATAATGATAAACATAAAGAGTAAATAGCCGGAAAGCACACCAAATCCCAATTTCATAAAACTTCCAGATTTAGAAGTCTTGACACCCTCGTAGCTCTGTTGGTTGAGATTGACATAGGTTTTTGCAGCTTTAATTTTGGACAAATCAACCCCTGCTTTTTCAAGCTTTAATTCTTTTAAACGAATTTCTATTTTAGATTCTAAGCCTGTCACAAAAGTCAAAGAAGGTGCTTCTTCTGAAAGAAATTTAATGTGTGTGGATACGGAATCCAAAGGGTGGTTTGGAATGTATAAAAGTCCATAGGAATTATTTTGATTGCTCAGTGTTTTGGCGGTCTCCAAGTCCATACTTTCGAGATAGTGATAAATCGTATAGTCGTTTGAAACCAATGCGCCTTTTAAAAACCCCGCTTGGTCCAATACAGAAATTGTTCTTACTTTTTCATTGTTAACGGAAGTTAAGTATGTCACCAAGGTTATAAGGCCAACCATTATTAGTGGAGTTAGAAAAGTCATTAAAATAAAGGACTTGTTTTTGACTTTTGCCAAATACTCTCTTTTGATGATTAATGGTAAATGGTTCATAGTCCGTTGTTTTTGACCGTTTGAATAAAAATCTCACTGGCGGTAGGTATGAGTTCCCTGTAGTGATTGATAGAGGCATTTTGACTTAAAAACGCCAAAAGATCATCAGAGCGATCGCCAGAACCAAGTTTGACGTTGAGCTTTAAATCATCTCCTAATGACTTAAAGTCTGCAGTTGTAACATCAAAACGTTCTGCTATCAAACGCTTTAGTTGATTTTTGTTTGAGGTTGACAGTCCAACTTCAAAGCTGTTGGTTTTGTATTGGCGCTTGATATCGACCAGTTTACCATCCAATATTTTTTTAGATTCGTGAATCAGTGCAATGTGGTCACAGAGTTCCTCAACAGATTCCATTCGGTGGGTAGAAAAAATAACCGTGGCTCCCTCATCTCTGAGTTGTAAGATTTCATCTTTGATAAGATTGGCATTAATCGGGTCAAAACCAGAGAACGGTTCATCAAAAATTAACAGCTTAGGCCGGTGTAAAACCGTCACTACAAATTGAATTTTCTGGGCCATCCCCTTGGAAAGCTCTTGAGTTTTTTTATCCCACCAATGGGATATTTCTAATTTTTCAAACCAGTGTTTTAGGCGGTTTTTAGCATCATTGTAAGACAATCCTTTGAGCTGTGCTAAATAAAGGGCCTGCTCGCCTACCTTCATAGACTTGTAAAGACCCCGCTCTTCAGGTAAATAACCAATGTGTTGAACGTGATGGGGCTCTAAAGGGGCTCCATCAATAAAGACTTGACCACTGTCAGGCATGGTGATCTGATTGACAATTCTGATGAGGGTTGTTTTGCCTGCACCGTTAGGTCCTAGTAATCCAAAAATACTGTGCTTTGGAACTTTTATAGAAACGTTGGAGAGTGCTTGAAAGTCTCCGAAATTTTTAGAAACGTCAAGAACTTCTAAGAGATCCTTCATTAATTTTTGATTTACAAATTTAGACGCTTATTTCGAACAGGCGTTACATTGTAAAGTTAAAAAATATACAGACATATTAATGATTAGGAAAACATATCTTTGACCTTCTCAAAAAATGATTTGTCTGAGCTCTCTGGCTTTGGATTAAAATGCTCATTGTTGCGCATTTTTTCGAAAAATTTCTTCTGATCCTTGTTGAGGGTTTTTGGCGTCCAGACATTGACATGAACCAGTAAATCGCCTTTGTTATAGCCATTGAGATTGGGGATGCCCTTACCGCGAAGACGCAGTATTTTTCCAGACTGTACACCAGATTCAATTTTGAGTCGCACCTTTCCAGTAACGGTGTCAATTTCTACCGAAGATCCCAAAATAGCATCTGGCAGGCTGATGTACAAATCATAATGTAAATTGTCACCCTCTCTTTGTAATTTTGGATGTGGCGCTTCAGAAATCGCAACCAATAAATCGCCTGAGATCCCATTTCCGGGAGCGGCATTTCCCTTTCCACTGACTTTTAGTTGCATCTCGTCCTCCACGCCTGCAGGAATTTTAATTGAAACTGTTTCCTCCTCAATCACAAATCCATTGGCATCGGCATTGGAAGGACGCTGATCAATCATCTGTCCTGTTCCGCCGCAAACATTACAGGGTGATGCTGTTTGCATGCGACCCAGAATGGTATTGGTGATTCTTGTCACTTGGCCAGTACCATTGCATGTAGTACATGTTTTATAGGTCACGCCTTTTGCCTGCTTTTTCCGTTTTACTTTGATTTTTTTCTCAACCCCATTGGCAATTTCTTCCAAAGTGAGCTTGACGCGAATTCTTAAATTGCTGCCTCTGGGGGTTCGCTGTCGCTGACCGCCAAAACCGCCAAAACCACCACCGCCAAATGCATTTCCAAAAATATCACCAAACTGACTGAAAATGTCATCCATGTTCATACCACCGCCGCCAAAGCCACCAGTACCTTCAAAAGCTTGGTGACCATATTGATCATATCTCGATTTTTTATTGGCATCACTCAACACTTCGTAGGCTTCTGCAGCAGTTTTAAATTTTTCCTCAGCGGATTTATCATCAGGGTTCTTGTCGGGATGGTATTTGATGGCCATTTTCCGATAAGCCTTTTTGATTTCTGATGAAGAGGCGTTTTTAGAAACCCCTAAAACTTCGTAATAATCCTGCTTTGCCATACTTCTTTAGATGTTTAAATATAAGTTATTGACCGATGACCACTTTTGGAAAACGTATCACTTTATCGCTTAGTTTGTAGCCTTTTTCGATGACATCTATTATTTTGCCTTTTAGGTCTTCCGTGGGAGCAGGGATTTGAGTGACAGCCTCGTGATCATCTGCATCAAAAGTGTCCCCTTTTTTAACCTCAACGACACGCAGTCCTTTTTGCTGTAGTGTGGAACTGAATTTATTTTTTATCAACTCAACCCCTTTGGATAGCTCCGTTTCTTCGTGTTTGGACATTTCGTGTAAGGCACGATCAAAGTCATCCAAAACTGGTAACAAGGATTTGATAACATCTTGACTTGCGGTTGAAAAGAGCTCCACTCGTTCTTTTGAGGTTCGGCGTTTGTAATTTTCAAACTCAGCAAACAAACGTAAGAATTTGTCTTTCTCATTAGAAAGTTCAGCGTTGAGTTGTTCCTCAACTGAGAGTTTTATTTCTTTTTCAGCGGCGGCAGACTCTTTGGTCTGTTTGGTTTTTACCTTTGTTTTTGGTCCCTTCTTAGTCATACTTAAATAAGTTATGTATTTAGATACATTTGAATACTGGGCAAAAGTACTGCCATTATTGAAAAAATGTCAAAATGTCACCTCTTTTTTTAAGTGGATGCCACACGGCCATGATCAAACAAGGCTTTTTAAAGCCGCTGAGATCTCATGAAATTTAAATTTAAAGCCTGTTTGTTGAATTTTCTTGGCGCATACGCGTTGGCTCTCAAGAACAATCGCAGACATCTCACCAAGCATCAATTTTAAAAGAGATTCAGAGACATTTGGGAATACTATAGGCTTTTTAAGAACACAGCCGATGGCTGTTGTCATTTCTGATTGCTGAACGGGGTTGGGGGCCACAGCATTAAAAACACCCTCAATCCTTAATTTTAAAACATGTGAAATAAGTGCCACTAAATCTTCAATATGAATCCAAGACTGCCATTGATCTCCATTGCCCAGAACCGCCCCCATATAATTTCTAATTGGAAACATCATTTTTGGGAGTGCCCCTTTTTTTGCATCTAGTACAATTCCAATTCTCAAAATAGAAACTTTCAGGTTTTCCATATCAAAAGAGCGAACGGCTGCTTCCCACCTGTGTACCACCGAGCTGAGATATGAATTGCTAGAAAATTGAGCATCTTTTTCTTCGTAGTAATGGGTGATGGAGTTGGCGTAGATGCCAATGGCACTGGCTGAAATAAGATGCTTGATGGGGAAATTATGTGTTTTTATATTGTGGGCCAAAACTTCTAGGGACTTCACTCGACTGTTTGTGATCCTGTTCTTTGCCGCTTTGGTCCAACGTTGTGCAATAGGTGCACCCGCTAAATTAACAATCGACTCTACACCCTCTAAACTTTGTAGATCTATTTCATTGCCAATTGGATTCCAATAAAACTCTTTGACATTGGGCTTTGGATGGGTCTTCGGTTTTTGGGTAGTCAATGTATGGACAAAATAGCCTTGATCCAATAGGGATTTCATCAATGCTTTTCCAATCAATCCAGATGCGCCAGTTATTAAAACAATTTTTGACATAATCAAAATTATTGAAACAAAAGGTTGGAGTGTGTTAAAAAAGGATGTTTAACAAATATTTATGCCTAAAGAAAAAAGGGATTCAAATTTTGGAAGCTCTTAACATCTCGCGCTTTCCTGGTGGGCCAGGCAAACGCTCAACTTTAAAGCCCACGGATTGCATATTACGCCGCACACTGCCCTTGGCGCAATAGGTGACTAAGATTCCATTAGGCTTTAAGGCCTGAAACATATTTTCAAAAATAGAAGCTTCCCAAAGTTCGGGTTGAACTCTGGGACCAAAAGCATCAAAATAAATAATATCAAAAAAACTAAGATCCTTTATTTTTGTAAAAACTTCTCTTCTTTTCAAAAGCTTAAAGTGAGGTAATATTTTATATTCTTCGCCCCAATTTTCTTTGTGAATGGCATTGAAAAAAGAAGGCTCACAACCCAATAAACTGGGATATTGTAGTGCTTCTAGTTCTTTGACTTTTACGGGGTAAGCATCGATTCCATGATAGTTGATTTCAATGGGTTTTATCATAGATTCCAATACTGTTAAAAGGGTGTTGAGCCCAGTTCCAAAGCCCATTTCCAAAATACTTATTGAAGTTTGGTCGGGATAACGATTGAGATAGGTTTTATAACCTGCCTCTATATACACATAACGCGCTTCTTGTAAGGCTCCGTGAAGGGAATGGTATTGTTCATTCCATGCTTCAATTTTTATGGTCTTTGAGCCGTCAGATGTGGTTACAATGGAACGTTTTAAATTGATATCCGTAGATTTATTGGGCAATTAAGACACCCTCAGCTATAAAGCTATGGGTGGTCTTAGGCTCGGTTATGGCCGCTATCTCGGCCTCAGTGGCAGCAGCATCCTGGGCATAATGCCGTAGGTCTGCAACTGATATTTGGGTTTTAAAAGCCTGGCCTTTGATAATGACTTCTCCAGAGGCATCTGTTGGAACAAAAAAACCATAATCTTTAAAGCGCACCATGAGATCTTCCTCATCGTTTAATGGAAGTCGCATCCAGCAGCCCTTTTTGGAGCAAACTTCCTTTATGACCCCTTTTATTACCATATTTACTGTGTCGGATCCATTTGTCATTAGTCTGCTTAAATCTTCTGTTGAAATCACAGGGTCAACTTCAAAAGAACTGCCATATAAAGAATAGGTAACAGATTTCATAACAACAGCCGTACGTGCGGGATTTTTCTTCTTACAGTTAAAGACCATAAGGCAAATTAAAAGCAATGTGAATACCTTGTTCATATAAAAAAATTAGACCTCTAAATATAATAACTTTTTAAAGATGTCTGTTATATTAAGTGATGAATTTATTAATTTTGCAAAGACTATAACTTAACATTCTGATATGGATTCTTTGAAAATAACAAGAACGCAACATTCCAAGCTTAAGGGAGTTGATTTTAACAATCTGGGGTTCGGAACTACGTTTTCTGATCACATGTTGGTTTGCGATTATAAACATGGTCAGTGGGGTAAAGCTGAAATTTTGCCGTTTCAAAGCATTTCACTTATGCCATCAGCCAAAATCTTTCACTATGGACAGTCTATTTTTGAGGGCATGAAAGCTTATAAAGATCAAGATGAAAATACATGGTTGTTTCGTCCTGAGGAAAATTTTAAAAGGCTCAATAAATCAGCCAAGAGGCTTGCCATTCCAGAGCTGTCAAAAGCTGTGTTTTTTGAGGGTTTGAAAGCTTTACTAAAACTAGACAATGCTTGGATTCCAAATGCGCCAGGCAGTTCTCTGTACATTCGTCCTATTATCTTTGCAACAGGTGATGGATTTCATGCTTCTCCTGCAGATGCGTATCGCTTTTTAATTGCCACTGCACCCTCTGGCCCCTATTTTTCAGGACAAGTGAAAGTCCTTATTGAACAAACATATTCGAGGTCTGCTAACGGCGGTGTCGGCTTTGCCAAAGCGGGTGGAAATTATGCAGCTCAGTTTTATCCTACACAATTGGCTATTGAAAAAGGTTACAATCAGGTAATATGGACCGACGATACCACCCACGAATATATCGAAGAAGCAGGCGCAATGAATATTTTTATACGCATTAACGACACCTTGATCACAGGTCCAACCAGCGATCGAATCCTTGATGGAGTCACTCGAAAAAGCATCATTGATATCGCCAAGAGCGAAGGGATCCCCGTGGAAGTCCGTAAATTTAAAGTATCAGAAGTAATTAATGCCTCACAAAAAGGCAGTCTTAAAGAAATGTTTGGCGCTGGTACCGCAGCTGTCGTCTCACCTATTTCTGCCTATGGCTTTAAGGGAAAAGACTTTGAGCTGCCTGTTATTGAGAACCCCTATGCTTCGCTTATAAAAAAACGCATCACATCGATTCAAACCAATAAATCAGACGACCCATTTGGATGGCGATTTAAAGTTTAAACAATCACTGCTCAAGTATTGATTTTATATTTGGCTTGAAATAATGAGGGCCCTTGAGTACTTTACCATCTTCCCTGTAAATTGGCTGACCATCAGCTCCCAACTTGCTCATATTACTGCGCTGAATTTCATTAAAAACGGCCTCAATTTTGTCTTGCATTCCATGTTCAATAATAGTACCGCACAAAATATATAGCATATCCCCAAGGGCGTCGGCAACCTCAACCAAGTCATTGGATTGAGCGGCCTCAAAATACTCTTGATTTTCCTCTTTCATCAAATCAAAACGAAGTTTGTTTTTAGCAGGGCCCAGATCGGCTTTAGGTGTAGATCTATAGCCAATATTAAAGGCGGTATGAAAGGATTTAACGGCTTCAATTTTGTTTTTCATTGGTTGTTATTTTTTGTAATTTTACGATATTAAAAATACAAAATATGTTCAGTAGCGGACAACTAATTTTTGGAATTATTTTTGCTGTAGTGTTTGTATTCATTCTGGTGATGACCTATAGAAAAGATGCCAACTTACACAAAAAATACTACAAAGGCGTTTTTTGGATTTTAATAATTTTTGTCGCATTTATTTCGGGCATCGCAGCCATCAAATTTCTTCTTGGATATTAATTATATTTTACAATGAAACAAGTGTTTTTAGTGTTTTTAGGGGGGGGACTTGGGAGTGTGCTTCGATTTAGTTTTACCAAGTTTTTACAAACCGTTCCCAATCAATTCCCACTGGGTACCTTCTTCGTAAATATTTTAGGCTGTCTTCTCATTGGATTTTTAATGGGATTGGGTTTAAAAACTGATAACTTGAGTCAAAGCCAAACTATTTTGTTGGTTACTGGGTTCTGTGGAGGTTTTACCACTTTTTCAGCTTTTGCTGCTGAAAATCAATTTTTTTTAAAATCCGGAGACTACTTGCTGTTTGGAGTATATACTATGGCCTCGATTTTAACAGGCATTCTCGCGGTATTTGTTGGCCTGTTTATAGCCAAACAACTTTAATATTCATTATTGTACATCACCCCTGCTTCAACCCTAAAAGGAAGGTAATTTTCTTTTGGAACTATGGGGCAAGAATACCGTTCGTTATAAGCACAGTAAGGATTGTAAGCCATGTTAAAATCCAATAAAATACTGTCTGATTCAGGTATGACAATATTGATATAGCGACCACCTCCATAGCTAGAAAGTCCATTTGTGTCGTCTAAAAAAGGCAAGAGTAGCGTGTTGTCACCCTTTAAAATTGAGCTTTGACTTTGATAAACATTGAGATTATAAATTTGAGATTTGAATTTAAAAGATAACACCCCAAAGACACGTTCTTTACTGAGTCTGGTTGTAGAGGTTGGCATTTCAAAAAAATCGGAATTCGGAGTTCTGTTGAGTTTTGCAACGGTCACAAAGCTTGAATCTATTGGAAAAAACGGCAGGGATTTAAAACTTTTTAGGGCCTGTGGTTTCAGTGGAGATGAAGTCACATCTTTAAAAAAAGCATTGAGGTTCTTTTGAAATTCTGAATCATATAAATTGAGTTTCTTTTGCTGTTTACAGTTGGACATTAACAATACCACCAAAAGGCTGAATAATAATTTTAGTGAAAATTTCAAAACTGCCTGTGTTTGATGGGTTGATGAGAAATGACGTCTGAAAGAATAATTTGTGTTTTGGTTTCGCCATAACTAATTAATTCGTCAATAAACAGTTCTAAATGTAATTGATCTTTAAAAAAAACTTCCATAACAATGTTTTCATTTCCGGTGATTCTATAACAATTGACGACTTCGTCATAGGTTTTAATTTTATGTAAAAATGGTTGCAACCGCCCCATAAAAGCACGAACTGTGATGAGCGCTCTTAATCCATGGCCTAGCATTCTTGGATTGACTTTGGCATGATAGCCTGAAATAACAGAGCAATCTTCCATTTTTTTTATGCGCTCAGCCACCGCAGCTGATGAGATGCCTACAGATGCTGCAATTTGAGTGTTTGAAATTCTCGCATTGGATTGAAGCGCATTTAATATTTTGGCGTGAATGTTATCTAACTTCATTATTTAAATTAATTAATCAAAATTACATAAAATTTTAAAGTATATTAATAAAATAACTTAAATTATTAAATATAAATTACTATTTTGACGCTTAACTTTGTGTCATAACATTCCTGCTGATGCATTCAAATCAAATTGACTTTTATAAAATATTTTTTACAAAAGCAGAAGAAATCTATCTGCTGTCAAAAAAAATCTCAGATTATTTATCAGCAGATCTTTCTGGTCTAAAATCCAACGGCTTGGAAAGCCCAAACATTTATTTTTCAGGAGATATTGTACAGCAGTCTAGCAATCTTTCTAAAGAAATCATAAAATTACAGCAAACAACCATTTTAGAAAAAAAATATGCCCATGCTTTGACCTTGCGCTGGCTAACCTATCGATTGCTCCAAAACTGTAAAAGATTGGAAAAATGTGACAGTAATGGCAAAGATTTTATGCCCGTTTTAAAGAAAGAACTGAAAAAATTTAAAAAACTTTACAGCAATTGGATACTGACTCTTTAAAAAAATCAAATCTTTTCATTATTTGAGTTGTAAAAACACCTGTTTTTAGCGTTACAAAAAGGTTTGCATTTTTTGTTGAAGTGCTTTGGCTGTGTCGGCTGCTTTCTCAGCAAAATCTAAACCATTGGAAGCATAAAGGATACTTCTAGAGGAATTTACTAGCAGTCCAACCTCCGCATTGAGACCATATTTACAAACCTCCTCAAGACTTCCGCCTTGGGCACCAACTCCCGGCACCAATAAAAAACTGTTTGGAAGCAGTTGCCGTATTTTTTTAAAGTATTCCGCTTTGGTTGCACCAACTACATACATGAGTTGTTGACTGTTTTTCCAATTTTTTGAAGTTTTAATGACCGTTTCAAACAAAGAGACTTCCTTTGATTCTAAGGTTTGAAAGTCACAAGCCCCTCGATTGGAAGTCAAGGCCAATAAAATACTGTGCTTGTCTTTAAACTCCAAGAACGGTTCTACGGAATCTCTGCCCATATAAGGCGCTACTGTAACACTGTCAAAGCCCAAATCTTCAAAAAATGCCTTGGCATACATCCGACTGCTGTTGCCAATATCCCCGCGTTTGGCGTCGGCAATGGTAAAGATTTCAGGATATTGAGTGTTTAAATAATTGATGGTTTTTCCAAGAGCCTCCCAGCCTTTTTGGCCATAGGCTTCATAAAAAGCAATATTGGGTTTATAGGCAACACAAAACTCATGAGTGGCATCGATAATGGCCTTGTTAAATTCAAAAATGGGCGACGATAATTCCAAAAGATGGGTCGGAATTTTTGAAAGATCTACATCCAGTCCAATACACAGAAAGGATTGCTTTCTCTTAATTTCCCTTACAATCATTTCTGTTGTCATCGCTTAAATCAGGTTTGAATCTGCTTTTAATTTTTCTGTGTTCTCAGCCAGCATAAGTTCGTCAATCACCTTTTGTATGTCTCCGTTAATGATGTTTGACAAATCGTATAGGGTCAATCCAATACGGTGGTCAGTGACCCGTCCCTGTGGATAGTTATAAGTTCTAATCTTGGCACTTCGATCCCCAGATGAAACCATACTTTTACGCTTTTCTGAATCTGCTGCTTGTTTTTTGGCCAGTTCCATTTCATACAGTCGAGACCGCAAAACTTTAAGTGCTTTTTCGAGGTTTTTATGAGATGATTTTTGATCTTGGCAACTGACAATCATCCCAGTGGGTTCGTGGTGTAATTTAATGGCTGAATAGGTGGTATTGACCGATTGACCCCCTGGCCCCGTGGAAGTGGTACGTTCAATTCTAACTTCGGACATGTCCAGTTCTAAATCAAATTCCTCAGCTTCTGGCAATACAATAACAGAAGCCGCACTTGTATGAACTCTGCCTTGGGTCTCCGTTTGGGGTACGCGTTGAACCCGGTGAACCCCAGCTTCAAATTTCATGCTGCCATAAACATCCGTTCCAGAGACTTCAAAAATAATTTCTTTATAACCACCAGAAGTCCCCTCGTTAAAATCAACCACGTCGACACGCCATCCTTTGGATTCACAATATTTGGTATACATTCGTTGTAAATCTCCGGCAAAAATACTGGCCTCATCGCCGCCTGTACCTGCCCTGACTTCTATTACCACGTTTTTGGCGTCTTCTGGATCTTTGGGTATGAGTAAAACTTTGATTTCTTCTTCTAATACAGGCATTTGTTGCTTGGCCTCATCCATTTGAATTTTGGCCATTTCAACCATTTCTGAGTCCGATCCGTCTGCAATAATTTCTTGTGCTTCTTCTAAGTTGGAAACCAAGGTTTTATAAACCTCAGCCCGTTCCAAAATCTTTTTTAGATCCTTGTATTCTTTGTTGATTTGAATATAACGCTTTTGATCAGAGATAATATCTGGCTGAATAATCAGGTCGCTGACCTCATCAAAACGCTGTTTTATTATTTGAATTTTTTCTAACATGAATGCTTACAAATCGATTGCAAAAATACAATTTTTGAGGGGAATTTTTTGAAATGTCTAATATTCAAAGGTTCCGAATTCACTCTTGATGGTTAATTTTTTGTTCTCAGAGCACTCAACACGCCCAATGACTTGAGCCGCAACATTAAATTCTGAGGCGGTGGCAATCATTGTTTCGGCAACTTCTGCAGCGACATAAAGCTCCATGCGGTGGCCACAGTTAAAAACTTGATACATCTCTTTCCAATGGGTCTTGGACTGTTGTTGAATTAATTTAAACAGCGGTGGGACTTCAAACATATTGTCTTTGACAATGTGAAGTTGGTCAATAAAATGTAAAATTTTTGTTTGAGCACCTCCGCTGCAATGTACCATACCGTGGATGGTCCTTGAGTCATGGGTCTCTAATATTTTTTTTATGATTGGGGCATAAGTACGGGTTGGAGAAAGCACCAATTTTCCAGCATCTAGGGGACTGTTTTCCACGGGGTCCGTAAGTTGGGCGCTGCCAGAATAAACAAGAGCTTCTGGAACTGCGGGATCAAAAGTTTCAGGGAATTTATGAGCCACTTTTTTGCTAAAAACGTCATGTCTGGCAGAGGTCAAACCATTGCTACCCATACCACCATTGTACTGATTTTCATAAGTGGCTTGGCCATATGATGCCAGACCCACAATCAGATCACCTGCCTTGATATTGGCATTGTCAATAACATCAGAACGCTTTATGCGAGCCGTCACTGTGGAATCTACAATGATGGTTCTGACCAAGTCGCCCACATCTGCCGTTTCACCTCCAGTGGAATGTATGCATATTCCGTGGGATTTTAAATCTTCAATCAGTTCTTCTGTGCCATTGATAATCGCAGAAATGACTGCTGCGGGAATCATATTCTTGTTGCGGCCAATGGTAGATGACAGCATAATGTTGTTTGTAGCCCCAACACAAATCAAATCGTCAATATTCATGATTAGTGCATCTTGGGCAATGCCTTTCCAAACCGATAAATCTCCGGTTTCTTTCCAATAGGCATAGGCCAAGGAGCTCTTTGTACCTGCACCGTCAGCATGCATAACCAGACAATAATTGGGGTCGTTGGTTAGATAATCCGGGACTATTTTACAAAAAGCCTTTGGAAACAAGCCCTTGTCAATATTTTTGATAGCATTGTGAACATCTTCTTTTGATGCAGAAACTCCACGTTGTGTATACCGCCGGCTAATTTCTTGACTCATAAATTTTTATTCATTACAAATTTAATAAAGTATTTGCTTAATCAAATTAAAAACGCTCAATTAACTTGAGCGTTTTTATAATTTAGTTTGTAAATAAGAGTTCTCTGTATTTTACCAAGGGCCATAGCTCGTCATCTATCAGTAATTCGAGCTTGTCACAGCCATAACGAATTTTTTCAAACATGGGCTTAACCATATTGCAATAGGCCTCCGCTTTTTTGATTGACTCAGTTATAGCATTGGCTTTTTTTCTTTCATTAATCATGGCAGTAACCCCTGAATTTATAGATTCAACATATTGTGAAATATTTGATATCAAAATCAATTGTTCACTGGCATATTTTTTAAACTCTTTGCCGTAAATGTCTTTTAGCCCTCGAACGTTGTCAATCAAAACATTTTGATATTTAATGGCAGTGGGAATGATGTGGTTTCTAGCGATATCGCCCAAAACTCTACCTTCAATTTGAATTCTATGGATGTATTCCTCAACCGCTATTTCGTAACGGGCTTCAATTTCTATTTGATTCATCACCTTCAAGTTTTTATAGAGGGCAACCGTCTTGGGTGCTATTTTGACTTTTAAGGCTTCAGGCGTGTTAGCATTATTGCTGAGTCCGCGTTTTTGGGCTTCCTTTTGCCAAGTTTCACTATAGCCGTTGCCTTCAAAAAGGATGGCTTTTGATTGTTTTATGTAATCTCTTAGTACATTAAATACAGCCTCATCTTTTTTCAAACCCTTTTTATCTATAAGCAGATCTGCTCGTTTTTTAAATTCAATGAGTTGTTGTGCTACAATTGAATTTAAAACCGTCATTGGATTGGCGCAATTGGCAGTTGAGCCCACGGCTCTAAATTCAAATTTATTTCCTGTAAATGCAAAAGGAGAGGTGCGATTTCGGTCTGTATTATCCAATAAAATTTCTGGAATTTTACCAACGACATTCAGCTTTAAATCTGTTTTTTCTTCGGGTGATAATTTGCCTTTGGTAACCCCCTCAAGTTCACCCAAAACCTTGGTGAGTTGCGCCCCAATAAAAACAGACATGATTGCAGGTGGGGCTTCATTGGCCCCCAACCGATGGTCATTGCTAGCGGATGCAATTGACGCTCTTAAGAGTTCCTCATTGTCATGAACGGCTTTGATGGTATTTACAAAAAAAGTTAAAAACTGTAAGTTGCTCATGGGTGTTTTTCCGGGTGCCAAAAGGTTCACCCCAGAGTCTGTGCTCAAACTCCAATTATTGTGTTTCCCGGATCCATTGACGCCTGCAAAAGGTTTTTCGTGAAACAAGACTTTAAAGTGATGACGCTCGGCCACTTTTTTCATTAAATCCATCAAAAGTGAATTGTGGTCAACCGCTAAATTGGCTTCCTCGTAAATAGGAGCCAATTCAAACTGATTGGGAGCCACTTCATTATGTCTTGTTTTGACTGGAATTCCTAAAAGAATGGATTCTTGCTCCAAATCCCGCATAAAACTTAGAGCTCTGAGTGGGATACTTCCAAAGTAGTGGTCGTCTAGCTGTTGTCCTTTGGCTGAAGAATGACCCAATAAAGTACGGCCGGTTAATTCCAAGTCGGGTCTGGAAGCCGCCAATGACTTATCAATTAAAAAATACTCTTGTTCCCAGCCAAGTGAGGCCGATACCTTTTTGACATTTTTATCAAAATATCGCGCTACGGCTGTAGCGGCAGTGTCCACCGCTTGCAAAGCTCTTAACAATGGGGTTTTATAATCCAAAGCTTCTCCAGTATAGGCAACGAAAACAGTAGGGATGCAAAGCGTGGTACCAAGAATAAATGCAGGCGAGGTAGGATCCCAAGCGGTGTAACCGCGGGCTTCAAAAGTGTTGCGTATACCGCCATTGGGAAAAGAAGACGCATCGGGTTCTTGTTGAACCAATTGATTTCCGTCAAATTGCTCAAGTGCAAAGCCGTCATTTGTTGTTTCAAAAAAAGCATCGTGCTTTTCAGCGGTAGCGCCAGTAAGTGGCTGAAACCAGTGGGTATAGTGGGTAACCCCTTTTGACAAAGACCATTCTTTCATGGCAACCGCTATCTGATCAGCAATATCCCGACCGATACTTTGGTTTTTATCAATGGCTTTGATTAGTTTTTCAAAAGTATTTTTAGGTAAAAATATTTGCATTTTTTGGAGCCCAAACACATGATCTCCATAAATGAGAGAACGTTTTGGTTCGTTCTTTAATTGAACAGCATCTCTGTTCATGGAGGCTTTTAGTGCATCAAACCGTAAAGTAGACATAGTTTTTGGATTAAGAATCTACAACAAATTTAAAGTTATACTTGGAGTAATTTTAGGGGGGTATAAGTTTTTATTAACAATTTGACGAATAATAATATCTTATTTTATGAATTATTCGATTAACCCCCCCAAAAAATTGGGTTTACGTAAAAAATGAACGTCTGTTAATAAAATCAACCCTATTTTTATAGGCGTAAATACCCTTATTATTATATTTGATATTATTCTTTTTTTATTAATTAACTAACATCATTACTATGGCAAAATCAAAACTCGAATATATTTGGTTAGACGGATACAAACCCACACAAAGCTTAAGAAGTAAAACTAAAATTGAAGAAGATTTTAGCGGAAAATTAGAAGATTGTCCTGTTTGGTCATTCGATGGCTCATCAACGCAACAAGCAGAAGGCGGAAGTTCTGACTGTCTTTTGAAGCCTGTGGCAATTTTTCCAGATCCACAGAGAAACAATGGCTACCTAGTTATGACCGAAGTTCTCAATGCAGACGGAAGTGCCCATGAAACAAATGGAAGAGCCACAATTGAAGACGAAGACAACGATTTTTGGTTTGGCTTTGAGCAAGAATATTTCTTGTATGATGTTGAAACCAACCTTCCTGTTGGGTTTCCAAAAGACCAAACCCCTCAAGGACAATTTTATTGTTCCGTTGGTGCAAAAAATGCATTTGCGAGAGAAATGGTTGAAGAACACCTTGATGTTTTGATTGAAGCAGGAATCAATGTTGAAGGGATCAATGCCGAAGTTGCTGCTGGACAGTGGGAATACCAATGCTTTGCTAAAGGAGCAAAGCAAGCTGGTGATGAAATGTGGGTGTCAAGATACTTACTAGAGCGCATCGGAGAGCAATACGGATTGCAAGTGATATGGCATCCGAAGCCCCTTGGAAAAACAGACTGGAACGGATCCGGAATGCACGCCAACTTCTCCAACACAACTCTGAGAACATGTGGTTCTAAGGAAACTTATGAAAAAATTTGTGAGGCTTTTAGACCCGTTGTAAAAGAGCACATTGATGTATATGGCGCCTACAACGATCAAAGGCTCACAGGTGATCACGAAACGCAGTCTATTGATCAATTTAGCTTCGGAGTTTCCGATCGTGGGGCTTCCATCCGAATCCCAATTATTACAGTTGAAAAGGGTTGGAAAGGCTGGCTGGAAGACAGACGTCCTTCATCAAATGGAGACCCCTATAAAATTGCTGCACGCATTATTAAAACAGTAAAGTCTGCAAAATTATAGCACAATTATTCAATATTTTTTAAGCGGTTGTCATTTACAACCGCTTTTTTTATATATTTGATTTAGGCAAGGCCCCAAATCCAGTCCTTCCAAAACCAAAATAACAGAAAAAAAAGACTTTAAATTATCAATGCCGTTTTTAGGCACAATATTTGCAGTTTAATTTATGATTTTAAACTTAACCTATTATTATGAAACAAGACCTCAACAAATTGATGTGTTTGGATCTTTACCTTTCAGCACCATCAGACCATTCAAAAACCATCACTGAAACTCCCAAGAAAGCGAATAACGCGCTCCCACTCATAAATTGGGATGTTTTTAGTAATCATTATTTTAAGCAACTCATTGCCTCAAAAAAAGCACTTAATTTGAGAAGACTAAAAGTATTTGCTAAGAAGTACCAATGGAAAAATGACATTCAGTCCATTTTTGATAAAATTGATTTTGACAGTATTGTTCTAACGGACAAAGACCAAAACATTATATGGGTGGACGAAGGCTTTTCAACCATGACTGGTTACAGTAAAAAAGAAGCCCTAGGAAAAACCCCAAGGTTTTTACAAGGATTTAAGACTGACAATGAAACAACTTCAAAAATTGCTTTGAATTTAAAGAAAAACAAACCCTTTAAAACAAAGATTTTAAATTACCTGAAAGACAGTAAACCCTACCATTGTGAGGTTCATATTTTTCCAATGTCCCAACAGGAAACCACCCACTATTTAGCACTAGAAAAGGAGGTATTATAAACTTTAAAATGACATTGAATTTGCCACTTTTTCTACTGCTGAAATTGTAAAATCCAGGTCTTTATAAGACAAGGCATCAGTTATAAACCAGCTTTCAAAGGCACTGGGAGGAATATAGACGCCTGCTTCTAGCATACCGTGGAAAAATTCTTTAAAACGGTTGTTATTTGCGATTGCCGCTGTGGCGAAATCAACCACGGCAGTCTCTGTGAAATGAACAGAAATCATAGACCCAACACAATTGATACTGTGCGGAATGTTATGCTTTTGTAATACGCTAAAAATTCCTTGTTTTAGGTAAGTCGTTTTTTGGGCCAAGCGGTCATAAATTTTGTCATCAGAGTTCAAAGCGCTAAGCAAAGCATATCCTGCAGACATAGCCAATGGGTTTCCACTCAAAGTTCCCGCTTGATATACAGGACCCTCTGGCGCTAGATATTGCATGATTTCGCGACTTGATGCAAAAGCACCTACCGGCAAACCACCACCTATCACTTTCCCAAAACAAACAATATCGGCAAAAACGCCATAAAGCGATTGAACCCCGCCTTTTCCCAATCTGAAACCCGTCATTACTTCATCAAAAATAAGAAGCGTGTTGTGGGTATCACACATGGTTCTTAAGCCTTCTAAAAAGCCCTTTTCTGGAGGAATGCACCCCATATTTCCTGCGACTGGCTCTACGATAATGGCGGCAATTTGGCCAAGATTGGCCTCAAAAATATGTCTAACCGCCTCCAAATTATTGTAGGGAGCTAAAAGAGTATCCTTGGCTGTACCCTGAGTCACTCCTGGACTGTTTGGACTTCCAAACGTAACAGCACCACTTCCCGCTTGAATCAAAAAAGAATCGGAGTGGCCGTGATAACAGCCTGCAAACTTTATTATTTTTTCTCTATTTGAAAACCCTCTTGCCAAACGCACTGCGCTCATACAAGCCTCAGTTCCTGAATTTACAAACCGAACTTGATCAATATTGGGAACCATTGAAACGACTAATTCTGCAATCTTGGTTTCAATATCAGTTGGCATTCCAAATGAAGTCCCCTTTTTTGCTTTTTTTATCACAGCATTAACAACCGGTGGATAAGCATGTCCTAAAATCATTGGCCCCCATGAGTTGATATAGTCAATCAATCGGTTGCCATCGACATCAAAGAGATAAGCACCTTCCGCTTTTTCAACAAAAACTGGCGTACCCCCTACGGCTTTAAACGCGCGAACTGGAGAGTTAACGCCTCCGGGAATAACGGACTGGGCTTCTTTAAATAATTGACTGCTACGTTGGTATCTCATATCTTTTAATTTGAAATAAGGATAAGGGTCTGACCAATGCTCAATGCATTAGAATCAAGATTGTTTAAAGACTTAATACGCGCTACTGTAGTATTGTATTGCTTTGAAATTGAATACAAGGTGTCCCCTTTTTGAACGGTATAAGTTTGTGAAATTTCAATACTTTCTGGAATTTTATTTTTAAGCCTTTTTGTCTTGCCGAAAATATCATAACGGTACAGTTTATAACGTTCGATCAAAGTAATCAACTTTTGAGGATATTTTGGGTCCGTGGCATAACCTGCTTTTTTAAGGCCTTTGGCCCAAGCCTTGTAATTAGTCGCTTTGTATTTGAATAAATCCGCATAACGTTTCCTATCAACCAAAAATAAAGAATGGTCCCTGTAGGATTGGTTGGGATCCTTATACTTTCTAAAACATTCCTGCTTACGGTCGTCATCGTGGTAAATTCTCGGACCGGTCCAGTTGTGACATTTAATCCCAAAATGATTGTTGGCTTCTCTAGCCAAGCGCCCTTTTCCCGAACCAGATTCCAAAATTCCTTGAGCCAAAGTAATGCTGGCTGGAATGCCGTAAAGTTTCATTTCGTGAATGGCTTCGGATTTAAAAAAGGCGATATATTGTTCTGTAGTTTTATAAGTCGGGACTATTATTTCAGTTGTTGGCACAGGAGTTTCATTGGTTGAAATATCTACCGTGACATCAATTTTATTTTTTTGAGCAGCTCTTTTTTTGGCTCCACAACTAGTAAAAACCAAAATAATTAAAACTAATAACACAGTTCTTTTCATAAAATCAGATCTAAATTATTTTTTTTCAACCTTTGATTCATCCCTTCAATGCCTTGCAATCCGCCGCTGTGAATGACCAAAATCTTTTGAGACTTTAAAAAAAACCCTTTTTTTATCAAATCAAAAACGCCATACATCATCTTTCCTGTATAAATAGGGTCCAAAGCAATTTTAAATTTGTTCTTGAATTGGTTGATAAATAGAATCAATTCAGGGGTTACTTTGGCATAGCCCCCAAAATGATAGTCTTGACATAAGCTCCAATTCGACTGTTTTGCAAATTTACAAATATCTTCTTTTAAAAAAGTGCCTTTTAAAGCTGGAAATCCAATTATTTTTTGATGGGCAGCACTAGAATTGACAATTCCAGACAAAGTACCACCAGTGCCGACTGAACAACAAATAATATCGAAATTTTTGTCTTCTGCATTGAGAGTCTCTTCGCAACCCTTCACTGCCAGTGCGTTAGTTCCACCCTCTGGGATGAAATAATAGTTAGGGTAGCGGGCCTTAAGTGAGGCCAGAAACAAACTGTCTTTTCTAAGGCGATAGTCTTGACGGCTAATAAACTCTAATTTCATACCACATTTTTGAGCAAACCCCAGTGTTGGGTTGTCCTTGATCTTAGCAGCCAACTCCAAGCCTCTGATGATTCCAACACTTGGAATCCCCAAGACTTCGGCGGCGGCAGCCGTAGCAGCAATATGATTTGAAAAAGCACCTCCAAAAGTCAAAATTCCAGTAAAATCCCCCTTTTTGAAGGCCTTGAGGTTGTACTTTAATTTTCGGTATTTGTTTCCTGAAACTGTTGGGTGAATTTTATATTCCGGTTTTAGGCTAAGCTGAGCTGTGAGTTTTATATTATCAACGGAACTTATATGCAGCATAAGTGGTAAACAGTTCTTTTTGAATTGTAAAAATAGGAAATAGTTGGCTTTATTTTCTGCTATTTTGAGTCGCATTTTTGTTTGTAAATTACATTATCTTTGTAGGGTATTAAATACAATTTCTCAATCTATATCAGTGATCTTATGCGACAGCCCAATGCGATTTGAATACACCATTACTTTTTTAGGGCTGTAGCTAACACTGTCTTTAGTGGGGTTAAATAAATTAAGATTTTAAAATCATTTCTTGTGAACACGCAGATAAAAAGCTTTCAAGACGAAATTAAAGAAGGAATTCCCAATGAACTTCCAGCTCTAAAACCCTTTGATCAAAATTATAATCACGCCCCCAAAAGAAAAGCAATTCTCAATAAGGATGAGCAAAAATTAGCCTTAAAAAATGCACTGCGTTATTTTGATAAAAAATTTCACAACACACTTATTCAAGAATTTAAAAATGAATTGGACAACTATGGGCGCATCTATATGTACCGCTTTAGACCAGATTATAAAATTTTCGCCCGCCCGATAGAAACCTACCCTGCAAAAAGCCAGCAAGCAGCTGCCATCATGCTAATGATACAAAACAACTTGGATGATGCGGTAGCCCAACACCCACACGAACTTATTACTTATGGCGGTAACGGCGCTGTTTTTTCAAACTGGGCGCAGTATCGATTGACCATGAAATATTTATCAGAAATGAGCGATGAACAAACTTTGGTCATGTACTCTGGACACCCCATGGGTCTTTTCCCTTCTCACAAAGCGGCACCTAGAGTGGTAGTCACCAATGGAATGATGATTCCAAATTATTCAAAACCGGATGATTGGGAAAAATACAACGCTTTGGGGGTGACCCAGTTTGGACAGATGACAGCTGGCAGCTATATGTATATAGGACCTCAGGGGATTGTACACGGAACGACCATTACTGTTTTAAATGCCTTTCGAAAAATAAACAAAAAGCCCAAGGGTCATATTTTTCTAACTGCTGGATTGGGCGGAATGAGCGGAGCACAACCCAAGGCCGGTAATATTGCTGGTTGTATCAGCATTTGCGCTGAAGTCAATCCAAAAGCAACACAAATGCGCTTTAAACAAGGTTGGGTGGATGAGGTATTGGAAGATCTTGACGCGCTTGTGATGCGTGTAAAGACTGCAAAAATTCAAAAAGAAGTGGTATCCATTGCCTATCAAGGCAATGTCATTGAGGTTTGGGAAGCCTTTTATAAAGCAGAGATATTTGTAGAGTTGGGAAGCGATCAAACCTCATTGCACAATCCATGGGCTGGAGGTTATTACCCCATTGGAATGACGGTTGAGGCCTCCAACGAGATGATGCGAAATGATGCTGTTGGTTTTAAAAAATTGGTAAAGAAAAGTTTGATACGCCATGCCGCAATTATCAAAAAACACAGTGAAAGAGGGACCTATTTCTTTGACTATGGAAATGCTTTTTTACTGGAAGCCTCAAGAGCCGGTGCAGACATTACAAAAAATGGAGGACATGACTTTATCTTCCCAAGTTATGTACAAGACATTATGGGACCCATGTGTTTTGATTACGGCTTTGGTCCTTTTAGATGGGTTTGCGGCAGTGGTTCTAAACAAGACTTGGTCAAAACTGATGCCATTGCATGCGCCGTTTTAGAAAGGATAATATTAGATGCACCGGATGAAGTTCAGCAACAAATGAAAGACAACATACAGTGGATCAAAGGGGCTCAAGACAACAAACTCGTGGTAGGGTCACAAGCCCGAATCTTATATGCCGATGCAAAAGGTAGAATGGAAATTGCGAAAGCGTTTAACAAGGCCATAGCCACTGGCGAAATTGGGCCGATTATCTTGGGGCGAGATCATCACGATGTTTCAGGAACAGACTCCCCCTATAGAGAAACCAGTAATATTTATGATGGCTCACAGTTCACTGCTGATATGGCCATTCAAAATGTCATTGGAGATAGCTTTAGAGGGGCCACATGGGTTAGCATCCACAATGGCGGCGGTGTTGGTTGGGGCGAAGTCATAAACGGGGGCTTTGGTATGGTTCTTGATGGTTCAATAGAAAGTGAAAAAAAGTTAAAATCAATGTTGTTTTGGGATGTAAACAATGGCGTTGCAAGGCGAAACTGGGCCAGAAATAAGGGCGCCACCTTTGCCATCAAAAGAGCCATGGAGAGTGAGCCCAAATTAAAAATTACGCTCCCCAATTGTGTTGATGAAACACTTTTTGACGCTATTTAACCCATAAAATACAGTATTATGAAACGCTATTTTTTCTTTTTTGTCCTGACTCTATTTTCTTTTACTTCTTGTAATTCTGTACGGGTAGCAGCTGACTACGACCGCTCTGTAACATTTGAAACTTATCAGAGTTTTGCATTTTTCAAAGAGGGTATAGACAAAGCAGAGATCAGTGATTTGGACAAGCGAAGGATTTTACGTGCCATAGAAAGTGAAATGTTGGCCAAAGGGTTTGTAAAATCTGAAACACCGGATCTACTGATCAATATTTTTACCAAAGAACGCCAAGAAGTCAATGTCTACAACCAAAACTTTGGAATGAATGGTTGGGGCTGGGGCTGGGGCTGGGGCCCTATGATGGGTTGGAATCAAACCAATGTTTCAAATTCTTCCAGAGGTACCCTCTATATAGATCTGATCGATGCCCAGAAAAATGAACTGGTTTGGCAAGGTATTGGTGAAGGTTATCTCAGCAGTCGAATGGAAAAAAAAGAAGACCGTATTCTAGAATTTGTGACTGCTATCATGGGTAAATATCCGCCAGAAAAGAATTAATACTTAGGCCTTTACATCCAGGGCGTCCCGAAGCGCATTGCCAATGAGCATAAAAGCCATCACTAACGTCATGATACAGAGTCCTGGGATCAAGGCTAAAAAAGCCTTCCCCAAAATGATATCGCTATAATGAGCTTTGATCATAGCGCCCCAACTTGACATTGGGGGTTGCGCACCAATACCCAAAAAACTAAGGCCACTTTCTATCAAAATTGCGGCGGCGAAATTGGCGGCCGAAATTACAATCACAGGCGCCATGATATTTGGAAGAATGTGTCTAAAGATAATTCTAAAGTCTGTAAAACCTAGAGCGCGTGCAGCTGTGATATACTGCTGCTCTTTGACACCCATCACTTCCCCACGGACCACTCTAGCCACCTCTACCCACATGGTCAGTCCAACGGCTATAAATACTTGCCAATAGCCTTTCCCCAAAGCAAGGGTGATCGCAATCACTAACAGCAATGTAGGAATAGACCATGTGACATTGATAAGCCACATGATAAGAGCATCTGTTTTTCCGCCATAATATCCCGCCAGGCTTCCCATTAAAAGTCCCAAAAACAAGGATATAGAAACGGCAACAAATCCAATAAAAAATGAAATTCTGGCGCCCACTAAAATACGACTCAGTAGATCGCGTCCAAACTTATCAGTTCCCAAATAAAATTTCTTTTCCTCAACACGAGCATCAGGGTAAATTTCAAGATTAATAAATTTTTCAAATCCCTCAACTCCCCCAGAACTATAGGGCTGGTAGATCATTTTTTGACCCTCAGTGCGGTGGTTTAAAATGGGGGTTTCCTTGGCGGGATATGCATCGCCAAAAAAAAGTTTTGAAAAAACGCTTTGAGGAGGTTTAGGGATTTGAGGCTCAATTAGCATTGAAACTTCGAACCCTGGAGACTTTGAGTGAATGCTCAAATGCATTTGGTTGGCATATTGTGAATTATCAGGGGCGAAAACATAGGCAAAAATAGACATAAAGCCAACGGTAACAATAAAATAAAGACTGGCCAGTCCTAGATAATTTTGTTTAAACTTTTTAAATGCAGATGCCGTAAGTCCTGACATATAAAACGGTTAGTCTTTTAATGCGGAAAGGCCGTTGCCCAAAGAGTTCATTGTAAGGTCCGAAAGAACATTCAATGCTTCTTCCATATACACATCCTTTTTCAAGGTTTCGTGCCAACGCTCTCGATTTTTCTTAAACACTGAATCTTTTTCCATAATAGGCAGTTCACAAGGTAAAGACTCAAAACTAAGATTCGATTCGTAGTCGGAGAGTACATCAAAGCGTTTGGACTCCGTTTCGTTTTGTTCCAATTCGCTGCTGTAGTCCTTATAACTTAAACTGTACAAGTCCTTAGACTGTACTTTTTTAATCCACTTGGCATTTTCATCAATAAGCTTCATCTGAGGACTCTTTTGCATGCGATCACGACTGCGTTCAATCATCAGCTCATAGTCAATTGAGCTGTCCCACAGCGTATAAGAGGCGGCTTGAATTTCGTCCCAAGGCAATGGGTTGTCTTGGTCTTTTTCACCCATGTCTAAATAAGTGTATCGGTTGGGGACGACCACATCACTTTTCACCCCTTCCAGTTGGGTAGATCCGCCATTGATTCTGTAGTATTTTTGAGTGGTAAACTTAAAAGCTCCAATATCACCATTGGTGTTGTTATGCACCATTCTATTGAGATCTATAATGTTTTGGACGGTTCCCTTCCCATAGGTTTGTTGGCTGCCAATAATAATGGCACGTTTGTAATCTTGCATGGCAGCAGCTAGTATTTCTGAAGCGGAGGCTGAAAATTCATTGACCAAAATAACTAGGGGGCCTTCCCACTCCACACTTTGATCGCGGTCTCTTAAAACTTCTCGGTCTGAACCTGTAGAACGCACCTGAACGATGGGGCCCTGCTGAATAAACAAGCCACCGATATCAACCACAGTCTTTAGAGACCCTCCACCATTGTTTCTAAGGTCCAAAACCAGTCCATCCATCCCCTGATTTTTAAGGCGTTGGATTTCTCTTTTGACATCGGTTGTCGCATTGCGGCTGTTGACATCTTCAAAACTGATGTAAAATTTTGGCAGGTTAATGACTCCAAATTGTCTTTTATCTTTTTTGACAATGCTGGACTTGGCATAGGTTTCTTCCAATTCAATTTCATCCCTAGGTATCATGAGATCCTCTATGCTTCCATCAACGCGTTTTAAAGTTAAAATCACTTTGCTGCCTTTGGGGCCTTTTATGAGTTTGACAGCATCATCCAAGCGCATTCCAACGACACTAACAGCTTCGTTCTCATCTTCTTGACGAACCTTTAAAATCACATCGCCTACTTGTAGTTTATTTTGCCGCCATGCAGAGCCACCAGAGATGAGTTCTGTGATGCTAATTTCATCCATTTTCTTCTGCAATCGCGCGCCGATACCCTCGTATTTACCGGACATAGAAGCATCAAAGCGATCTTTGTCTTGAGGTGCAAAATAATAGGTGTGAGGGTCAAAGGATTCCGCAATAGAATTGATGTAAATAGCCAACCAATCATCGCGGCGTAAATCGTCAAAATAAACATCGGTCTCCTTTAAATTTTTGAGTGTGGAAGCACGGGCTTCCGCTTCCAATTCGCCTTTGGTTTTTGGAATGAAATCTGCATCCTCTGCTTTAGCAGATTGTTCAGAAATCAAATCGTGGTAGTTTGAAAGCGTACCTAATTTGAGTTGTTTTCGCCAGCGATCAACCATTTCTTTTTTAGAATTTACAAATTCTAACTTCTCTGGATCTGATTGAAACGTCTCGTCAATATCATAGTTGAAAGGCGCCTCTAAAACATCCGTATAAATCGCTTTGGATTCCTGGATTCTTTGAACCAGTCTATCGTGTACAAGATCAAAAAACTGTACTTCATAATTTTGAATCTGGTTGTCAAGTTCGAGTTCAAATTCCTTAAATTTTTGGAGATCAGATTTGTAAAAATAATGCTTAAATGGGTCAACGCGGTTTAAAAAACGTTTGTAAACGTCTTTAGATAAAGCGTCATTAAAGTCCTTTGGCTGAAAGTGTCCTTGTTCCAGCAAGTATGTAATCAATTGCATCAACAACCTATCTTTGTTGGGGTCGTCAAAAGTTTTGGTCGTAAAACTGCAGGAAGCAAAAGCAACAAAAACGGACAGTAAAAAGATGTTTAGATTTCGTTTCATAGTTGTGGATTTTCAAGGATATAACATCAATAAAAATAAAGTAAATTATGCATTTCTTTAGGGATGAATTAATAATTTTTTGTTAAAGCTGGTAAAAACAACACATCAAGTACAAATTACTTACTTTTGTGATTGAAAACAAAACAAAATGACCAAAAGACCGCTGATTCTAGTAACCAATGACGATGGAATTACCGCCCCTGGAATCCGAAGTCTGATTCGGGTCATGAATACCCTTGGCGAGGTGGTAGTGGTTGCTCCAGACAGCCCGCAAAGTGCCATGGGTCATGCCATTACCATCAACAATACCTTGTATTGCAAAGAGGAGCATATTGACAATGGCCTACAAAAAGAATACAGTACTTCTGGTACCCCTGCCGATTGTATCAAATTGGCTGTGCATGAACTGCTGGGGAGAAAACCAGATTTATGCGTCTCTGGTATCAACCATGGCTCAAACTCTTCTATTAACGTCATTTATTCAGGGACCATGAGTGCCGCCATCGAGGCTGGTATGGGTGGCATTCCTGCCATTGGATTTTCGCTGTTGAATTACAATTGGGATGCCGACTTTAGCGCAGCTGAAAGCTATATCAAAACCCTTTGCCTAAAAGTCTTGGAAAAGGGCCTTGAAAAAGGAATCGTCCTGAATGTCAATTTCCCCGACCTTGCTAAAAAAGACATTAAAGGCCTAAGAGTTTGTAGACAAGCCAATGCCAACTGGGTTGAAAAATTTGACAAACGCCAAAGCCCCATGGGCAGAAACTACTATTGGCTTACTGGAGAATTCATCAATCAAGACAAAGGCGAAGACACCGATGAATGGGCCCTTAAAGAGGGCTATATTTCTGTGGTGCCAGTGCAGTTTGACTTGACCGCACATCAGTACCTAAAAGAACTCAAGACTTGGGATTTAAATGGATAAAAAACAAATTTTTATTGGAATGCTGCTGGGTTTTGCAGCCAATACAATAGGGCTTTTTACAGTCGGTTTCCTTATGGCCAAATTTTCAGGCCGCAGCGATGGGGTCTTTAAAGTCCTTCAAGCTGCAGGCTCGGAAAATTTTATTGGAAAACTCATTAGTTTGGGAGCCATTATAAATTTACTAGTCTTTTTCTACTGTCTAAAAAAACAGCAAGACGCCAGAGCTGCAGGAGTTTTGGCAGCGACTGTTCTAATTGCGCTCTTTACTTTTTTAATCAAACTCTAAAATGAAGTATTATATCATTGCAGGCGAAGCTTCAGGAGATTTACACGGTTCAAATCTCATCGAGGCCTTGGGTCAAAAAGACAAGGCGGCTGAATTTAGAGTTTGGGGCGGTGATTTAATGGAAGCTGCCGGAGCGACCCTTGTCAAGCACTATAAAGACTTGGCATTTATGGGGTTTTTAGAAGTGGTCTTAAATCTAAGGACTGTGCTTAAAAATTTGAAATTTTGCAAAAAGGACATTGCCGCCTACCAGCCCGATTGTGTGATTTTTATTGATTACCCTGGCTTTAACTTGCGCATCGCCCAATGGGCCAAAATTCAAGGCTTCAAGACCCATTATTATATATCGCCTCAAATTTGGGCTTGGAAAGAAGACAGAATCCAGCAAATCAAACGCGACATTGACCATATGCAAGTGATTTTACCTTTTGAAAAATCTTTTTATGAAGACAAGCACCAAATGCCAGTGTCTTTTGTGGGCCACCCCCTTATTGATGCCATTGCCAAGCGACCAGATGAAGACACCAAAACCATGCGCAGTAAATATGGCTTGACAGACCAACCCATAATTGCGCTGTTGCCTGGCAGTCGACAACAAGAAATTAAAAAAATGCTGGCGGTGATGCTGTCTGTGGTTGAGGCCTTTCCATCGCATCAGTTTGTGATTGCTGGGGCCCCCAGCCAATCCGAAGCTTTTTACAAATCCCTCATAAAAACCAGGCGGATCAAATTTGTGAGCAATGCTACCTACGATTTATTGAGCATGGCCGAGGCCGCCCTGGTAACTTCTGGCACGGCTACTTTAGAAACCGCATCTNTTTAAAGTCCCGCAAGTGGTTTGTTATAAATCCAGTTGGTTGTCTTATCAAATTGGAAAGCGNGTNGTCAAACTAGATTTTATNTCCTTGGTGAATTTGATCATGGCCAGAGAAGTGGTTTGTGAGCTCATCCAAAACGACCTCAACACACAGCGCTTGACNCAAGAACTCAAAAACATCCTCAGCAGCGCAACACAACAACGCCTGAAGACCGATTATAAGCGTCTGGAAGAGAAATTGGGCGGCCGTGGCGCCAGTGAAAAAGTGGCCGGACTAATTTTTGATTCCTTAGCTTAGCCAATAAAGAACCCAAATCCAATCCCATGCCCGTGGGAGACTGTTGTGAATGCCTTTAATTTTCCCATCCCGAAAATGACCCTTGGTCTGATCATTGGCATCCTTGTCAGCGAGAATATAAATATTGTATGGCCTGCACTCTTAGGCTTTTTAGCGATTGTTATTTTAGCCATGGAACTGTTGTGGCACAGAGGGTCCTTTAAATTGATTCCATGGACAGGCTTGGCAACGGCGCTGCTCGTGGTAAGCTTGGGAGTTACCATTGTAAAAATTCAAAAACCTGGCTTTAAAAAACAGCATTACAGCCACAGTAAAGACACCAAAGAACAACGGCCTTTAAAAATGGCTTTACAAATAACTGCCGTTCTAAAACCCAGCCCATTTAACCAGCGTTTTTATGCCAATATCATACAATTAGAATCTCGGGCGGTCAATGGAAAGATTTTATTAAACATCGCCAACGATCCCTTAAAAAAATCAATTTATGTAGATGATGTATTGCTGCTGTTCTCAAAACTTGATCCCATCTCTGGCCCCAAAAATCCTCATGCTTTTGACTATAAAAAATATTTATCTCGCAAGAGAATTACACACCAAGTCAAATCTAAACCCATAGCCATAAGGGTACTCAAAGCACCAAAAAGAACCCTTTTAGGTTGGAGTTACCAACTAAAGACCACCCTTGCTGATCAAATAAATCAAATGCAATTAACACCCTCAACAAAAGGATTTCTCAAAGCCTTTTATTTAGGAGATCGCAATGAAATCCCAGAGCGTATAAAAACAAATTACAAAAGGGCGGGAGTGCTGCACATCCTCGCTTTGTCAGGACTGCATGTGGGTATTTTTTTGATGCTTTTAAAATTTTTATTCAGGCCTTTGCTACAGCACAAAAAAGGCAAGCAAATCCGCAGCCTGTTAATGGTTTTATGTTTGTGGGCATTTGCCATTCTAAGCGGCTTGAGTCCTTCCATTGTCAGGGCGGTCTCTATGTTTAGTTTATTTGCCATTGCCCAGGGGTTGAACCGCCAAACAAATAGCATCAACACCCTATTTATATCTGCTTTTATTCTTTTACTGATCAACCCAAATTACTGTTTTGATGTGGGATTTCAATTGAGCTATTTGGCTGTTTTAGGGATTTTAATTATCAAGCCAAAATTAGATGGGTTCTGGACTTCAAAAAATAAAATCATTGAATTTTTTAATGCCACACTGAAGGTCTCATTGGCCGCTCAAATTGGAATTTTCCCCTTGCTGCTCTATTACTTTCATCAATTTCCAGGGCTGTTCCTTTTGGCAAACCTCTTGGTGCTACCTCTTTTGATTGTCAGCTTATACTTGGGGGTTTTTATACTGGCTTTAGGCGTCTTAGACAGATCATCACAATATTTAAACGTCGCTTTTGAAGAACTTTTAAATTTGATGAACACCTATGTGAATTGGATTTCTAAACATGAATTTTTTATCTTCACCAATGTGCCCTTTGACTTTTTTATGCTCTGTTCAACTTATATATTACTGTATTTAGCTTGGCGATTTTACAATAAAAAAAATTACAAAAACAGCTTGCTTTTAATGATGGGGATTACAATATTTCAATCTTATAAAATCCACCAACTCTGTTTCAATCCCAAAAAAGAATTCATTGTCTTTTATCAAATAAAAAAAACGGTTTTGGGATTTAGGGATGGTTCGTATTTCCAACTGCATCAAAAAGATGCTATAAAACCGACTTTCCTTGAAAATTACACAAGCAGAGAAGGGCTCATAAATGTAAGTATTCAGCCACTTAAAAAAATTTATAGCATCGGAAATCACAAATTATTGATAGTAGATTCAACGGCCATTTATGGCTTTAAAAACACCCCAATAGATTGGGTTTTACTAAGCAACAGTCCAAAATTGAACCTAGATGATTTGATAGAAAACCTTCGACCCAAATACATTATTGCAGACGGCAGTAATTATACTACGTATGTGGAACGCTGGAAAAAAACTTGCCTAAAATACAAGATTAGATTTCACGACAGTGCTTTAAAAGGAGCCTTTGTTTTTAATATTGAACCTCAGGGTGTAAAGCTGGGTACAAAAGATTTTTGATAATCGTTAAAAGCCTTCTGGCTGTCGATGGTCTTATAGAGGTCCTCGGCAAAGAGTCTTAAAAACAACTCTAATTGTCCGGGCGTTCTATAGCCAGGAATGGGGGCTAAAAATTCACCTTTTTCACCTAAAAACATAATGGTTGGGTAAGAGCGGATGCCAAAATACTGCGCCAATTGGTGTTGGCTGTTGCGCCGTCTGGCTTTGGCGGGGTCATAATTGGGATTGCTGAGTTGTTGCCCATTAAAATTTACCACCGCATTGCCTTCCGCATTGAATTTGACGGCATAATAATTGGCATTGACA
>PBQM01000024.1 GCA_002725015.1 Flavobacteriaceae bacterium
TAATTTGCCATTTTAAAAGTTTAGTTAGATTTATGCATTAAATGCGTTTAATATGTTGCTTATTTTCATCTCGTCTTTGGTCACTGCAATGCGGCCAGAGCGCACAAATTGCATCACCCCAAAGACCTTTAATTCTCTGTGAAGCATTTCTATCTCATGCCGCCTACCCGATTTTTCAAGAACAAAAAACTCCCTGTTGACAGTGACAATTCTAGCGTCGCTGTCCTTGATGATATTTTGTATCTGACGTTCCTCAAAGAGCAAATCAGACTTTATTTTAAACATACATGTTTCAAGATGAATTGTTTCTTCATCCGTGTGATAAAAGGCTTTGATGACCTCGATTTGTTTTTCGATTTGTCCAATAATTTTTTTAACATTTTCCTCACTCATTTCAACAACGATTGTAAACCTAGAAACGCTCTCAATTTCAGATTCTGAAATATTCATGCTCTCAATATTGATATGCCTGCGCTGAAAAATGGCAGAAATCCTATTTAACAAACCGATGTTGTTTTCAGTGTATATCGAGATAGTGTATTTTTTTAGTGTATTTTTCATGGTCAGGGTATTATTCTAATCTTATATCAGAAACCGATGCACCGGAGGGGATCATCGGAAACACATTGTCCTCTTTTTCAACACAAACCTCTAAGAAGTAAGCGTCTTTTGAGGTCATCATTTCTTTGACAGCAGCGGCCAAATCAGCTCTGTCTGTAACGCGTTTTGCAGCGATGTGATAGCCTTTGGCAATGGCGACAAAATCTGGATTTGTCATTTCAGTTGAAGCATAACGCTTGTCAAAAAATAATTGTTGCCACTGCCTTACCATTCCTAAAAAGTCATTGTTGAGAACTACAATTTTAACAGCAGCCTTGGTTTGAAAAATTGTCCCCAGTTCTTGTATGGTCATTTGATAACCGCCATCCCCTATCACCGCCACAACTTCGCGTTCGGGGCTGGCCATTTTGGCACCAATCGCTGCTGGTAAAGCAAAGCCCATAGTCCCCAATCCGCCAGAAGTTATATTTCCACGAGTTTGAGAGAATTCTGCGTATCTACAAGCAATCATTTGGTGTTGCCCAACATCTGATACAATGGCCGCCTTGCCCTTACTTTGAAGATTGATCTCCTTAAGAACCTCACCCATTGTCAAGCCCTTTTTAGTGGGATATAAGTCCCCTTTGATGACCTTTTCAAATTCAATTTTAGACAACGCTTTAAATTTATCTAGCCAGTCGCTGTGGGTGTTTTTATTTAACAGTGGTAAAATGGCCTTTAGGCTTTGTTTTGCATCCCCCAAAACCGCCACATCTGTTTTGACATTTTTATCAACTTCTGCAGGGTCAATTTCAAAGTGTATGACTTTGGCTTGCTTGGCATATTCACTGAGATTACCAGTGACGCGATCGTCAAAACGCATCCCGATAGCAATTAAAACATCGCATTCGTTGGTCAGAACATTGGGTCCATAATTACCATGCATTCCAACCATACCCACATTGAGTGGATGTTCTGTTGGTATGGCAGAAACCCCCATAATGGTCCAAGCGGCTGGAATAGCTGTTTTTTCAACCATGGCTTTGAATTCTTTTTCAGCTTCGCCCAAAATAACGCCTTGACCCCAAACAATTAAAGGTTTTTTAGCAGAATTGATCAATTGAGCAGCGGCTTTTAAGGATTCAGGGTTGAGTTTTGGAATAGGCTTATAACTTCTAACACCCACACATTTTTTATATGTGAAATCAAAAGACTCAAATTGTGCATCCTTTGTGATGTCAATCAGTACAGGTCCAGGCCTGCCACTGCGGGCAATATAAAATGCTTTGGCCATCACTTCTGGTATTTCTTCAGCTCGCGTAATTTGATGGTTCCATTTGGTGACAGGGGTCGAAATCCCAACAATATCGGTTTCCTGAAAAGCATCACTGCCCAGTAAGTGAGAAGGAACTTGACCTGTAATACAAACCATAGGCGTTGAATCAATTTGGGCATCTGCAATGCCTGTAATTAGATTAGTAGCTCCAGGACCAGAAGTGGCAATGGCCACCCCAACCTTTCCAGAAATTCGGGCATAGCCTTGTGCTGCGTGGGTAGCCCCTTGTTCATGGCGTGTTAGTACATGGTAAATTTCTTTGTGGTATTTATAAAATTCATCGTAGACCGGCATTATGGCACCTCCAGGATAGCCGTATATAATATCTATACCTTCAGCTATGAGACAACGCACCACAGCTTCAGCGCCAGAAATACTCACTTTGGGTAAATTCATATAGTTGGTTTGGGCTTTTGTTTTTAATTCCATAACTGTATCGTTTTTAAAATTCATCGGTAACGCAGCCTTTAGAGGCCGAGGATACCGTTTTTGCATATTTATAAAGAACACCTCTTGATACTTTAAGCGCAGGCGCTTTCCACTGCGCTTTGCGCACTTTTAGTTCTTCTTCGGAAATTTCCAGGTTTATGCTGTTGGTTTCAGCATCTATGGTAATGATATCACCATCTTTGACAAGGGCAATGACACCCCCTTCTTGGGCTTCAGGTGTGACATGGCCTACAACAAAACCATGGGTACCGCCAGAAAAACGCCCATCCGTTATCAAGGCGACCTCTTTTCCAAGTCCAGCGCCCATAATGGCCGCTGTAGGTTTAAGCATTTCAGGCATTCCTGGACCTCCTTTTGGGCCCTCATAACGAATGACAACCACATCTCCCTTTTTCACTTTGCCCTCTCTAATACCGTCATTGGTAGCATATTCACCGTCAAAAACTTTTGCTTTCCCACTAAATTTTAAACCTTCCTTGCCCGTAATTTTGGCAACACTGCCTTCAGTTGCAAGGTTGCCATACAGCATTCTGAGGTGTCCGGTTGCCTTGATGGGTTTGTCTATGGGTTTGATAACGTCCTGCCCTGGTTTTAATCCCTTGATGTTTTTTAGATTCTCTGCAAGAGTTTTTCCGGTCACTGTCATACATTCACCGTGCAACAAACCTTGTTCTAAAAGATATTTGAGAACAGCGGGGATACCACCAACGCGGTGAACGTCTTCCATAAGGTATTTTCCACTGGGCTTTAAATCTGCCAGGAAGGGAGTGTTGTCACTAATTTTTTGGAAATCTTTAAGCGTAAAATCAATGTCAGCAGCTCTTGCGATGGCTAAAAAATGCAGTACTGCATTGGTTGAGCCGCCTAAAATTGTAACCAATCGAACAGCGTTTTCTAAAGATTTTTTTGAAATGATATCAGAGGGTTTGATGTCTTTTTCAAGAAGTACTCGCATGGCTTGTCCAGCTGCGATGGATTCCGATTTTTTTTCGGATCCGGTGGCTGGATTTGAGGCGTTATATGGCAGTGTCATTCCCAATGCTTCAATCGCTGAGGCCATGGTATTGGCAGTGTACATGCCCCCACAGGCACCAGCACCAGGACAGGCCTTTTCAACAATATTTTGAAATTCATTTTCAGACATGGTACCTGCAACCTTACTGCCCCAGGCTTCAAATGCAGAAACGATATCTAACTTTTTACCATTGTGACAACCAGAATCAATAGTGCCTCCATAAACCATCAGACAGGGTTTGTTGATGCGAATCATGGCCATAAGTGCACCGGGCATGTTTTTGTCACAACCCACAACAGTTACCAGTCCGTCATAGCTCATGGCTTGAACAACCGTTTCCATAGAATCTGCAATAACATCTCTGGAAGGAAGCGAAAAACGCATCCCAGGGGTTCCCATAGATATACCATCACTGACGCCGATGGTGTTAAAAATTAAACCAACGATATCTGTATTGAGAGTGCCTTTCTTGACCAATTTGGCAAGATCATTTAGGTGCATATTGCAGGGATTGCCTTCATAACCAGTACTGGCAATACCAACAATAGCTTTGTTAAAATCTTCTCGGGTCAATCCGATGGCATGCAACATGGCTTGGGCAGCAGGCTGTGTTGGATCTTGGGTAATGGCTTTACTGTGTTTATTCAGTGTTTTCATTGTTTCAATGACAAATGTAAATAAGCAATAATATCAAAACTAAATAATTCTGTAAATAATCAAAACTATTAGCTCGAAATCTTATCTAAATTCAATATGAAAATTTTCAGATTAATTCTTTGATAATGAATTATTTATAAAACAAATATTATGATGTTCAGTCAATAAACACAAAATCAATTAACCAGATAGATATGCTTAATTTCCAGTTTAAATGTATTGTTCTCTTTAGAAGATTTTAAAACTCCAATCTGTTCAATTTTATTGTGATTGAAATTGGGAATTTGCAAACTATATCCTCGAAAAATTGGCGACATATCACTTAAGGGAATCGAAATGGTTTCCCAATCACCAGAGGTTTTGAAATTGTAAATGTAGGAGTGGCGGTCTCTTTTAGAGGCTTTGATGCGAAATTGAAAATCGCTCCCATCCCCTTTTAACCGAAGTGAAATGGCCGCTTTTTCATCCGTTTTTTTGGCTTCTAATCGGAGTTGAATGGATGAAAACCCTCCGTTGTTCTCAATGGATACATCTCCTTTAAAAACACCATTCCCGTTCTCATTCAATTCCAATGTTCCATTGGAGCGCCCTCCCATTACAACATCATCAATGACTTGCCATTGTTCCAGGTTAGAATCTTTCTTAAATTCAAATATCATATCATTTGACTGCGCACTTACCAAGTTAAAAAAAATAATAATTAGCAGCATTTATCAATGTTTAATTTCTGTTTTAATTTGCTCAAAATTCTGTCTTAAATAAGAGCGTAATTTTTTTTTGTAATCGTCTTTGAGCCATTCTAAGAAGTTGTGTGTGCTTTTGCTGATACATTTCGAATAGCGGTGAATTCGGAAATCAATATCATCGCTGAGTAATTTCATAAGAATCAATGCATCAAAAACATCCTCGCTGTTTTCAACACATATTTTTGCATGCTGTGCAATTGATCTTTTGAGTACCACTTTTGAAGATTCACCACCGCGAATGGAAGCAACATAGGTCTTGTTGATGTCAAAATAGACACTCTCAGATTTAGAAAACGAGCTGCGTATGTGGTCTGGCATTTCATAAACAAAATTGCTTTCAAGTTCCTCGTCACTGAGAATACCATCGAGGTAATGGCTGGGATATTTAAAGATGCGGTGCCAATCCAAATTGGTACTACCCCAGGGACCAAAACGGTGAAAATTGTTTCCTAAGTCAACAACTTCAAAGTTGTTTTTGTTTTTAAAAATACGAGAGCCACGTCCAATCATTTGGTAGTAAAGTGTCAAAGATTTTGTAGCGCGGTTTAATATGATGGCTTCAACACTGGGCTCGTCAAATCCTGTAGTTAAAATACTGACAGAAGTTAAAATTGCATTGGGGGTCTCTTTAAACCACTTAAGGATATTGGCACGTTCTTTTTTAGTGGTGGTATTGTCTAGGTGAGCAATGGGCATTCCTGCACGCTTAAAAAGATCATAAACAAATAATGAGGTATTGATACCATTGTTAAATATCAATGTTTTTTTATTGTTACAGCGCTCATTGTAAGCATCCATCAACTTTGACAACATTTCATTATTGGTATATAAATCCTCTGAGGATTTAACGGTGTAATCGCCATTGGCACCTACCACCAAAGACGTCAAGCCCACATTATAGGAATACATATTGGCCTTGGCTAAAAAACGATTTTCAATTAGCGATTCTATACTCTCCCCAACAATTAATTCATTGTAATTGTCTGTCATTGGCAATTCTATATTAGAGCTCAAAGGCGTGGCGGTAACACCCAATATAAAGGCATTTTCAAAGAATTTAAAAAGCTTTGTAAAGGAGTTGTAATGCGCTTCATCAATAATGACCAGACCAATGTCCGAAATATCTAATTTATCGTCTTTTAGTCTGTTATTTAGGGTTTCAACCATGGCTACAAAACAATCAAAATCCTTTTGATCATCTAATTTTGCTTTGCTGTCTACGACTTTGTTTCGAACCCCAAATTCACTTAAAACAGCTGAAGTTTGTTTGCATAGCTCAATGCGGTGGGTCATGACCAAAACCTTTTTCTTGCGAGTCTTTAAATACTGACTTACGATTTCTGAAAAAATGACCGTTTTACCGCCACCTGTGGGGAGTTGGTACAGTAAGTGGTAATCCTCGACGGCAGATTCAAAACACTGAAATATTTTTTGAATGGCCCCTTTTTGGTAATGGTAAAGTTGTTTGCCTTCTTTACGTTCCTCTTTTTCGTAAGTAGTGAGCATAGTCTGCTTTGATTTCAACTTTGCAAAAGTAAGGCCTTTTTTGAGTTTTCAAAGCCAATGAAGTGAATTTTCTTTAACAATTCTACAATCAAATTTATTTTAAAATTTTAAGCTTTGTTTGGCTTGTCAACTGGGCATTGATATGGACTTATTTTAAGATATTTAATTTAGAGGTTTACGCGAGGTTTTTTTAGTTCCAGAGTACATATCATAACGAACAAGACGTGCCTCTAACTTTGCATTGTAAAGCTTAATCTTTCTGGAGGTTTTGAGTCCAATGTGCTTTAAAGCTTCTAAATTGGATGTGATAAACCATGCTGTGGTTCCTGCATAGTTATGTTTTAGTGTACTTCCAATTTGTCCATAGAAAGTTTCCATATCAAGTTCCAATCGTTCCCCGTATGGGGGGTTAAAAAGCATGTGAAGACGCGCCTCACCACCCTTTTGCGTTTTAAAGAAATCTTCGTGTTTGATATATATAAACTCCTCTAAGTGGGCATTTTTTATATTTTCATTTGCTTTTCGAATGGCCGATGGCGATTTATCAAACCCCATGATCTTATGGTGAAAATCGCGAGTTTTTGAGAGCAGTGAATTTTCTATGGTCTCATATAAATCAACATCCCAATCCTTCCAACGCTCAAATGCAAATTCATTGCGCATTAGATTTGGAGGAATGTTACAGGCAATCATGGCAGCTTCAATTAAAATCGTACCAGATCCACACATAGGATCCATAAAGTCAGATTGTCCGTCCCATCCTGACAATAACAGCAATCCAGCAGCCAAAACCTCATTGATTGGGGCAATATTGGTCGCTATTTTATAGCCGCGCTTATGCAATGATTCTCCAGAACTGTCCAAGGAAACAGAACATCTGTTTCTATCGATGTGTACATCAATTTTTAAATCTGGAAATCGAAGGTCTATATTGGGCCGCTTTCCTGTTAGATCTCTAAAACGATCCACGATGGCATCTTTGGTTTTTAGCGCAATGTATTGGGAGTGTGTAAATCTGTCTCCACTCAATGTAGCGCTCACCGCCAAGGTGGCGTCTACATCTATATATTTTTCCCAAGCAATATCTTTTATCTTTTTGTAGAGTTCATTTTCGTCTTTCACATTGAATTGTAGGATGGGCTTTAATATTTTTATCGCCGTTCTCAAACCCATATTACATTTATACATAAAGCCCTTGTCCCCAGTGAAACGAACATTTCTGACTCCTTTTTTAATGTGTTGTGCTCCAAGTTGACGAAGTTCATTTTCAAGAAGTTCTTCAAAACCAAACAATGTTTTGGCAACCATTTCAAAATTTTCTTCCATAAATATTTTGCGATAAATTTCAAAAATACAGTATTTTTACCACCGTTACAGTTAATTTATATGACAAATAAAAAAAAGTGGTTTGAATCTTGGTTTGACACTCCCTATTACCACCTATTGTATCAACACAGAGATGACAAAGAGGCGCATAAATTTATTAAAAACCTTATGCAATTTTTAAAGATTGACAAAGACCAAAATATTTTAGACTTGGCCTGTGGGAAAGGGCGACATTCAATTTTTTTAAACAAATTGGGATATCGTGTGACTGGAGTTGATTTATCCAGTCAAAATATACTTCAAGCTCAGAAACATTCAAATCCCCGATTGAACTTTGGTATTCACGATATGAGAAACCCAATGGATTCAAAATTCGACCTTATTTTAAATATGTTTACGAGTTTTGGATATTTTGATTCTGATGATGACGATAAAATGGTACTTAGTGCTGTTAAGAACAGTTTAAACAAGGATGGTATTGCAGTGATTGACTTTATGAACACACCAAATATCATCAATGCATTGGTCCCTAAAAACCACTTGTGCATTGAAGGAGTTGACTTTCAAATTGAACGTTTTTTTGATGGTAGCCACATTCGTAAAAACATACGAGTTAAAGATCGCGAAGGCATTTTTAACTATAAGGAACAAGTGCGTGCTTATAGCTTTAATGACTTTAAAAAAATGTTGCAGGAGAATGGATTCAAATTGTTAAAGGCCTGTGGCTCTTATGACCTTGAGTCTTTTAACGAAAAAACATCTGAGCGTTTAATTTTGATTTTTAAAATTCATCCTTAAGAATTGCTGCGGCTTCTTTTGTGTACTTAAAAAAAAGAAGCGCAATCTAGATATGGGCATTCGAGATCACGCTTCAATATGTAGGTATTTAGGGCAAAAAAGGGCGATTCTTATTTGTTTGTAATTATCGCGTTTCGCTGCCTCAAAGTTAAGCACAATTAAAGCCCTGTTAAAGCACTATGTAACAAACGGCCAAACAATGTAATAAACGGCCATATTCATGTGATAAACGGGAAATTTAGAATTCTGAACCTTGTTAAAAAAACTAAGGCTTTGATTTCCAATATTTTGACAAAAAATAAAGATCAAAAAATTTATAGGCCGCTTGTGGTTCTAGAGTTCCGCTTTGAAATTGACGCTGTAAAATATCTTCAATTAGATAATCTTCTTCTGAAGTTTCAGGATCAAATGGGGTTTTGAGAGACATTTTAAATAATTTTGCAGTATTGTTATACCAAAATGCACGCCATCCACTTTGAAGCTCTTTGATCAAATCAAAAGCGGTTTCCCCTGTTTGTCTGTGAATTAATTTAATTAAAATTTGTCCTTCGGTAATGGTGAATTTTTTTAGTTCCTCTGTAAATTCATCTTCAACAAACTTTTGAACCCGACGCGTATACCGTTTACGCTTGCGTTGACTCTTTAAATTTGCAATTCTTTTATTTAAGCTTTCCAATCGCTCTGCCGCTAATTTGGCATAGGGATAAACTTTTATGGTTTTGCGTTTTAAAATCAAATAACGCCGCCTGTGGTCTGAAGATTGGTGTCTTAATTTTGGAAGCAAAACCACCTCAGATAAATTGATAGAACTGTCAATGATGGTATCTCCTACAATCATCAAATAGGGTTTTTGAACAGAATCAGTTTCCTTTAGGGGGATTTGCCCAAAAGAATAAAAAAACCCTATTAAAAACAAAAATATGCATCCTCGCATAACGTGTGAATCAAAAGTAAACAAAGTTAAAAAATATGTAGCAAAGCGACTCCAAAATCCAAGAGTTTTGTTATTTTTATCCAAAATTAAAACCATGTCTAAAAAGCGTATTTTAAACAGTAAATCACTTAAATTTTTAGAAACTTACCTCAACAATGCAGCCCCTACCGGCTACGAATGGGGGGGGCAAAAAATATGGATGGATTACCTCAAACCNTATGTAGANNCNTTTATAACAGANACTTATGGATCTGCCGTAGCTGTNGTCAATNCCGATGCTAAATTCAAAGTTGTCATAGAAGGNCATGCTGATGAAATTTCATGGTATGTCAATTATATNGCTGAAGATGGTTTAATCTATGTGATNAGAAACGGCGGNAGTGACCACCAAATAGCACCGAGNAAAGTNGTCANNATTCACACNAAAAAAGGCATNGTAAAAGGGGTTTTTGGATGGCCNGCAATTCACACCAGAAGTCTTGCTAAGGAACAGCCACCCAAACCTGACAANATNTTTATTGACATTGGATGTCAATCNAAAAAAGCCGTTGAAAAACTAGGNGTTCACGTGGGCTGTGTNATNACTTATCCAGATTCATTTCACATCCTNAANAAANATAATTTTGTCTGCCGTGCCTTGGANAACCGCATGGGAGGTTTTATGATTGCCGAAGTGGCGCGACTNCTGCACCAAAATAAAAAGAAACTTCCNTTTGGTCTNTATATAACAAACTCAGTTCAAGAAGAAATTGGATTGCGTGGCGCCCAAATGATTACCCATACCATACAACCGGATGTTGCCATTGTGACTGATGTCACACACGACACCACCACTCCAATGATTAATAAAAAGAAACAGGGACATTGTAAAATAGGTGAAGGTCCGGTTATTGCCTATGCACCGGCAGTTCAACAAAAGCTTAGAGATTTAATAGTAGAAACAGCCCAGGCCCAAAAAATCCCCTTTCAACGTGCTGCCTTGTCAAGAGCCACAGGAACTGATACCGATGCCTTTGCCTACAGCAATGGTGGTGTAGCCTCCGCATTGATCTCCCTTCCCCTTAGGTATATGCATACCACCGTTGAAATGGTACACAGAGATGATGTTGAAAATGTCATTCGTATGATTTACGAAACGCTTCTAAAAATCAAAGCTGGTGAAACCTTTAGTTATTTTGATTAGCAGTGCATGAAATTTTAGACATTTGGGATGAAAACGGTTGCCCGACTGGTAACAGTGCTCCTAAAGATTATCTTCATCAAAAAGGACTGTTCCACCCCACCGTTCATATTTGGTTTTACAAGCGCACGCCTGCAATTTTATTGCAAAAGCGTGGCCCAAACAAACAAACCTTTCCCAATCTTTGGGATGTTTCTGTAGCAGGCCATGTCGCTGTGGGTGAAACAGTCCTAGAGGCTGCTTTACGGGAAATCAAAGAAGAAATTGGTCTCGTCGTTCGGTCCGCAGCCTTGGAACTATTAAGGGTGCAAAAAAATATCAATAAATTCCCTAATGGTATTACCGACTGTGAATTCCAACATGTTTATTTATGTGAGCTCCCTGTTGATGTGACTGTTTTAAAACTTCAAAGTGAGGAACTTGAAGCTGTCAGGCTTTTTTCATTTGAGGAAATCAATCAATGCCAACTTGGGAAGCACAAAGATTTTAAAATTGTACCTGCCGACATGCAATATTATTCCTTTATAATCCAATGTGTCAAGGACAAGATTATGCTTTAAAACACACCATTATCTACATCTTTAATAAATTTAATCAGCCCTTCAAAGTAAATACCTTGATCGTCAAACTGTGATAAATGACTGCCGTTTGGACACAATAGGAATCGCCCGTTTTGAACTTCATTGGCAATAAATTTCATTTGTTCTGGATCCATGGTATCATGAGTTGCGCCTATGCTTAATGTTGGCACCACGATATTGTTAAGTTGGTCTTTAACATCCCAGTTCTTTAGGTTTGCATCCCCTTTGACTCCAAATTCACTGGGTCCCTGCATGGTGACATAAACATCGTGGTTGATGTGTTTAAAACTGCGATTCAATGGCTCAGGCCAATCGGAAACTGGCATTCTTAAAATATGCGAAGTGTAGTAATTGTTTATTAGCAAATCCATATAACGCGAATTTGTGTAATCCTCAAGATCTTCGTAATACATGATTTCTTTTAAAACCTCGGGCTCTAATTGCGGTGCCAAAACATTCTTTGAATACAGATTATATTCTGGGATGGAAGGTACCATATTTGAGATGATCAACCCTTTTAAATGTTCTTGGTATTTTAAGGCGTATTGCATACCTAAAATTCCACCCCAAGATTGACCATATAAATAAAAATTAGAGGGATCCAGCCCCAACGCAAGGCGCACCTGCTCAACTTCTTCCACAAAACGATCCAATTGCCACAAGGATAAATCCTCAGGTTGGTCGCTGTAATAGGATCCAAGTTGATCGTAGTAATAATATTCGATTTCAGCATTGGGAAAATACCCATCAAAA
>PBQM01000025.1 GCA_002725015.1 Flavobacteriaceae bacterium
ATAAGCTGAGGCTTTTCTTTTTGGGCCTTTTTTATGGCTTTTTGGCCATTATTGGCTGTAAATACTGTGTAACCTTGAGCTGTTAAGTTGTAACTGATAATTTCTAAAATATCTGGCTCGTCATCAACCAACAGTATTTTGACATCCTTATTACTCATATAATTAGCAGTTGTTGTGATGTAAATATATTCATTGTTTATAAGAAAAAGAAAATAATTTAAAGTATTGATATTAATTTAAAACTTCAATAACAATCAATTTATATTAGAGCGCATTGTTTATAATCAAAATAACTTACTGTATTTTATAAAAAAGACAATAATGTAAAGTTTAAAATAAATTTACATTAAACTGTAAAAGGTTGGGTAAATCCAACTTCTCTTGGAGGTGCTGAACCAACACCTGATTTTTCAGAAACAGATTCGAGCCCTGCCTCTACAATCACTCGCTTTATTATTAGACAGGACTCTTCTGGTGAAACGCCATCTATTCTTTTTGATGAATTGCGTATTGGAACTTCTTATTCTGATGTTACACCAACAACACTGTCTAATGCCGATTTTATTTCGGATTCATTCAAATTATATCCTAACCCATCAAACAGCGGTTTTGTAAATATTACCTCAACAGGATTGGGAGCAATTCAAACCAATGTATTTGACATGCTTGGAAAGCAGGTTGTTATTGATACAACTGTTGTAAATGGACGTTTAAATGTATCCGATTTGAACGCTGGAATATACATTGTTAAACTCACACAAAACAACAGTACAACAACTAAAAAATTAATTATTCAATAATTAGTTTCTAAATAAAACTATAAGAGCGTTGCCATTGCAACGCTCTTTTTATTTTCTATATTTTTGTAAAATAACTGCAATAAAAATGGATCCTTTCTCAATTTTTAACATCAGCTCCGATGCAGCTTTTGAAGAAAAAGCCCTTGAAGTTTTTAAATTTCAATTTGAAAATAACAAGGTATACCGCTCTTTCTGCGATTTGCTTTTTAAACATCCAAGTGATGTGCACTCAATTACAGACATTCCTTTTATGCCTGTAGAATTTTTTAAAAACCACAAAGTGCTTTCGTCCAGTAAAGATATTCAGCAAACCTTTGTGAGCAGTGGTACAACAAACAGTATTCACAGTCAACACCACATTACGGATCTCAAAGTCTATGAAAAGAGTTTTACCAAAGGATTTGAGAAATTTTATGGAGCGGTTAAAGATTATACAATTCTAGCTCTTTTGCCCTCCTACTTAGAGCGCAAGGATTCGTCTCTGGTCTATATGGTACAAGACATGATTACCCAATCCAATAAGCCTGACAGTGGTTTTTATTTAGAGGACTTAAAAGGACTTAAAGCCACGCTTTTAAAACTTGAAAATAAAGAACAAAAAACACTCTTACTGGGGGTCTCCTATGCACTTTTAGATTTAATTGAATTTCATCAGTTTGAATTAAAACACAGCTTTGTTATGGAGACTGGCGGTATGAAAGGCCGTCGCAAAGAGTTGATCAAATCCGAATTGCATGCACTGCTTAAAAAGGGGTTTGGAGTGAAAAGCATTCACAGCGAATATGGGATGACAGAATTATTGTCTCAGGCCTATTCCAAAGGGGATGGAGTGTTTTCAACACCCCCTTGGATGCGGGTTTTGATTAGAGATACCGAGGACGCACTGACCATTTTACCAAAAGAAAAAACAGGAGGCATTAATGTGATTGATTTGGCCAATGTACATTCCTGTGCTTTTATCGCTACACAGGACTTGGGAAAAATTCGTAAAAATGGTCAATTTGAATTGTTGGGACGCTTTGACCAGTCGGATATAAGAGGGTGTAATTTAATGCTGCTTTGAATCTATACAGCGCGGATGATAAAAGTATTGCGCTTTCCACGATTCAGGATAATATAACTGCCATTGATTAAGTCTGAAGAACCCAAGGCATACTGATCGTTGACCTTTTCTTTGTTGACAGCAATTGAATTTTCTTTAAGTGCACGCCGCGCCTCTCCATTGGAGGCTAAAAAACCTGTTTCACCAGAAAGGGCAGCAACCATGTCCAAACCAGCTTGAATTTTAGTCATTGATACCTCGGCTTGAGGCACCCCTTCAAAAACATCTAGAAAAGTAGCCTCATCCAAAGTTTGAATGTCTGTTTTAAAAGCTTTACTGTATAAAATTTGAGATGCTTTCTCTGCATTCTTGTAACTTTCTAGGCCGTGTACCATTGAAGTTATTTCTTGGGCCAAACGCTTTTGTAAAGATCTTGAGTGGGGCTGCAATTGGTGCAATTGAATGAGATTTTCAATTTGCTCTTTTTCCAAAAATGTAAAAATTTTAATATAATTCTCCGCATCCTGGTCGCTGGAATTTAACCAATATTGATAGAATTTATAGGGAGATGTGCGCTTGGGGTCCAACCATACATTACCGCCTTCGCTTTTCCCAAACTTAGAGCCATCTGATTTTGTGATCAATGGGCATGTTATTGCAAATCCCTTGCCGTTACCGACACGTCGAATCAGCTCAGTGCCTGTCGTAATATTACCCCACTGATCGCTACCGCCCATCTGAATGCTACAGTTCTGGTTTTGGTACAAGTATAAAAAATCATAGCCTTGAACCAGCTGATAGGTAAATTCGGTAAAACTCATCCCCTCGCTGTCTTCCGATGTTATTCGATTTTTTACTGAATCCTTGGCCATCATATAGTTAACACTGATGTGTTTTCCGACATCCCTAATAAAATTCAAAAAGGAAAAGGATTTCATCCAATCATAATTGTTGACCATCAAAGCCGCATTTGGCATTTGTTTATCAAACTCTAAAAATTGGCCTAGTTGTAATTTTATGGCTTCTTGGTTGTGAATAAGTGTGGCTTCGTCTAGTAAATTTCTCTCGCTAGACTTGCCTGAAGGATCCCCAATCATACCGGTAGCACCTCCCACCAAAGCAACGGGTTTATGACCACAGCGCTGAAAGTGGGCCAGCAACATAATGGGCACCAAGTTTCCGATGTGCAGTGAATCTGCAGTGGGATCAAAACCAATATATGCAGCTCGCATTTGTTCTTGAAGATGTTCTTCGGTTCCAGGCATTAGGTCATTAAGCATCCCACGCCACTTTAAAACATCTATAAAATTATCGGTCATTTTTTAGAGTTTGTTAAACAAAGATAAAAGATTCAGCAGTGACGAGAAAAGAAAAATCAGTAATTTCGCAACATGATATTAGTCACAGGCGGTACAGGACTTGTGGGAAGTCACTTGCTGTTAAAGTTAGTTCAACAAAAGCAACCCATTCGCGCAACCTATAGAAAGGGCTCCGATCTAGAGCGAGTAAAAACTATTTTTTCTTACCACTCAAAAAACTCAGATTCACTTTACAAGGCGATTGAGTGGATAGAGGCAGATTTAAACGATCTCCCCAACCTAACATTGGCCTTTGATAAAATTACAACTGTTTACCACTGCGCAGCCTATATTTCCTTTGACCCTTCAGTCTATAAAATATTAAGAGACACAAATATCGTTGGAACTGCCAATATTGTTAATCTTTGCATCGAAAAAAAAGTTCAGAAGTTATGTCATGTCAGTAGCGTAGCAACACTGGGTTATGCCGCGGACGTCATCACGGAAGATACCCATTGGCAAGGCAATCACAACCAAAGTGTTTATGCAATTTCAAAATATGGAGCAGAGATGGAAATATGGCGCGCGACTCAAGAAGGAATCCCAGCTATAATTGTAAATCCTGGGGTCATTATTGGACCTGGATTTTGGAACCGTGGAAGCGGTCTTTTGTTTAAAATTATTTCTAAAAAACAATCCTATTTTACCAAGGGCAGCACCGGATTTATAGGGGTTGATGATGTGACCCAAGCCATGGTAGATTTAATGGCATCAAAAATAGAAAATCAACGCTATATTTTAGTCGCTGAAAATCTTTCTCATCATGAGTTTATGACAAATGTTGCCAAACAATTGGGTGTTAATCCCCCTACAAAATTAGCTACAAAATACAGTCTCTGTCTTGCGCTATGCTTGGATTATTTACAATCCAAATTATTGGGAAAGAGAAGACGGCTCAGCAAAGCGCTTTGTCAAACACTTACAAAAACTTATAATTTCAGTTCGAAAAAAATCAAGAAGGATTTAAAAACATTTGAGTTTACGCCTATTTCACAGGTCATTGAACAGTCGTGTCAATATTTTTTTTGAGGCGTTTTCTAAGGCCTTTTAAAGTATCTTCCGAAATTAAAATCGAAGAATCCTTTTTAATTTTTCTCAAAGAATCTAACTTTCTATTTTCGATTTCTAATTCGGATTCCGCAATTTTCATTTGAGCCTCTAGGTTTTTTTTGACACGCTTGTAGATAGAATTATACACTTCAACATTATGGACGTAATAGTCATTGCTGTTTTCAAATTGGAGGCTGTCAATGTTGTGTTTTTTAAAAATATACTGAACTGGATTTTTAATTGCAGCTTCTAAAATTTTCTTATTGGATCCTTGAGCTGCATTTATAATCATAAAATCAATTAAGACATCAACCATTTTTTCCTCAGATATCAAATTATCAGGCGCTTTGTACTTGCTGCTGTGACAAGAAATAGAGATTGAGATCAGTACTGTGTAAAATAAAATTTTCATCGATTGAAAGTGAGGCGCATGGCTGAATTTTGGTTTGTAAACTTGGCATTGTGATAAACCAAAGCACCATTGAGTATGGTGTGGGTGATTCTTGACTTAAAAGTAGTGCCTTCAAAAGGTGACCAACCACATTTATAGTGTATATTCTCCGCGGTAACGGTCCAGGGGTTGTGGGGATCTACCAATATTAAATCCGCAAAATACCCTTCCTTAATAAACCCTCTATTTTCGATCTGAAATAGAATTGCAGGGTTGTGCGCTATTTTTTCAACCAGTTTTTCAATTGATATTTTACCTTTGTGGTAGGCCTCCATAAGAGCAACTACTGCGTGTTGAACCAGGGGGCCTCCGGACGGGGCTTTGGTGTAGATGCTGGATTTTTCCTCCTTGGTGTGGGGCGCATGATCTGTGGCAATCACATCAATGCGATCGTCTAAAAGAGCCTGCCAAAGTGCCTCGCGATCTTTGACTGTCTTAACCGCTGGATTCCATTTAATCAAGCTGCCTTTCTTATCATAGTCTTCATCAGAAAACCATAAGTGGTGGATGCAAACCTCAGCGGTGATTTTTTTATCTTTTAATGGTTTTTTATTGGAAAAAAGTGCTGTTTCTTTGGCAGTTGACAGGTGAAAAACATGCAATCTTGCTCCCGTTTTATTGGCCAACTGAATGGCTCTTGAAGAGGATAAATAACAGGCTTCCTCACTGCGTATTAAAGGGTGGTATTTTATCGGAATATCCTCACCATATTGACTTTTAAAGGTCTTGGTATTCTCTCGGATGGTTTCCTCGTCTTCACAGTGGACGGCAATCAGCAAATCTGTGCTTGAAAATATTTTTTCTAAAACTTCTGGATTGTCTACCAACATATTGCCAGTGGATGATCCTAAAAAAAGCTTGAGCGCAGCAACCTTTTTAGAATCGATTTTTAAGATTTCGTCTAGGTTGTCATTGGTGCCTCCAAACATAAAGGAATAATTTGCATGGGATGTTTTTGAGGCAATGTCAAACTTTTCTTCTAACTTTTCAACAGTGGTTGCTTGGGGAACAGTATTTGGCATTTCAACGAAAGAGGTGATCCCTCCTGCAATGGCAGCTTTAGATTCTGTTGCGATCGTTGCTTTATGAGTGAGACCAGGTTCTCTGAAGTGAACTTGATCGTCGATCATTCCAGGTAATAAGAATTTATTCTCAGCATCAATTACTTTAACATCTGGATGTTTCGCACTGATTGAAGCTGCAATTTCCTTGATCTTTTGACCCTCTATTAACAGGTCTCCCTCCAGAACTTTACCCTCGTTGACAATGCGAGCGTTTTTAATTAAAATCGACATTTCTTGCATTTATAATTTACCTAGTATTTGTTGAAATCGCATTCTTATAACACCTATCACCGCCTCCATTATAATGCCTTTTGTAAGCTTGGAAACACCCCGAGCTCTGTCCGTAAAGATAATAGGTATTTCTTTGATTTTAAATTTTTTATTGTAGGCTTTGTATTTCATTTCAATCTGAAAAGCATAACCCACAAATTTTACACGGTCTAGATCTATGGATTCTAAAACACTTCTTTTGTAACAAACAAAGCCTGCGGTTGGATCTTTTATTGGCATATTCGTAAGCAAGCGAACATACCAAGATGCAAGGTAAGAAAGTAAAATCCTTGACAGCGGCCAATTGACAACATTGATCCCGCCCTTATAGCGCGATCCGATCGCTAAGTCAATCTGGTCTTCTGAGCAAGCCTTGTAAATTTGCTCCAAATCTTTGGGACTGTGAGAAAAATCGGCATCCATCTCAAAAATATATTTGTATGAGCCTTTTAAGGACCATTTAAAACCTTCAATATAAGCACTGCCGAGTCCTTGTTTGTTAAGGCGTTTTAAAAGAAATAATTGTTTTGGAAATTTGTTTGTGATACAACTGACCTTTTCAGCAGTTCCGTCTGGTGAATTGTCATCTACAACCAAGACATGGACTTCTGGGTAGCGATTGAAAATGGCGGCCAATAGCAATTCAATATTATCAATTTAATTAAATGTTGGAACAATGATAAGTGTATCCTTCATGGTAAATACAATGTCGCGTAAAAATAAGGTATTTAAACGGATCTCATTATATAAATTTTCTTGCTAATTTAGCATATGCTAAGGGAAGTAACTTCAAATGACGGCTTTATACTTTGTGCACTTACAAGCTTGACATTGTTGTTGATTGTTAAACTTATGCATTCCCGCCGTTTAATTGATTTTTTAAGATTTCTTGGGAATTCCAATTATTTGCGAATTTATTTAAAAGATCATTCTTTTTTTGACCGTTTTGATGTCCTCTTATTTATTAATTTCTGTTTAAATTCGGTAGCTTTTGGCTTTATAGTTCAAAGAGCTCAAACAAGAAATATTGAAATGAGCAGCACTGCTGTTTTTATTTGTATCGGATTGTTAGCCCTGGCAATCTGCTTAAAAATTGGATTCGAACTTCTAATCGGATATGCTTTTGACCTATACAAGCAGATGAATATCTTGACATTTCAGCAAATTAGCAGCCTAAACTTTATTGGAATTTTACTGCTGCCCATCAATTTAATTCTTGTATTCCAATTTAATTTTGAAAAAAGCGCTGTAATTTTATGTGCTATTTCAATGCTTGTGGTTCTGGGCTTTGGGATGGCTAAAACCGTTCAGTCAAATCTAAGTCTGGTTTTATCAAATTTCTTGTATTTTATTTTATATATTTGCACCCTGGAAATTGGACCACTTGTTGTGTTGTACGATTTGATAAACGGATCCAATTATTTATAGAGCACCCATTTTATGAAAGTAAAGACCATTTTAGTTTCACAACCTGAGCCAAAAGCAGAGAACTCTCCCTATTTTGATCTTCAACAAAGTCAAAAAGTTAAGATTGATTTTCGTCCCTTTATCCATGTAGAAAATGTAACTACAAAGGAAATCAGACTTCAAAAGGTAGATTTCTCAAAATTTTCAGCCATTATCCTAACAAGTAGAAATGCTGTAGATCACTTTTTTAGAGTCGCTGACTCCATGCGTTTTAAAGTGCCTGATACCATGAAATATTTTTGTCAATCTGAGGCAGTTGCCTACTATTTGCAAAAATATGTTGTTTACAGAAAGCGTAAAATTTATGTAGGTAAGCGTACGTTTTCAGAGCTAATTCCAATGATAAATAAATATAAAAACGAGACTTTTTTACTTCCATCTTCAGACAAACTCAAACCTTCAGTCCCAAAAGCCTTAGACGAATTGGGTTTGAATTGGAAGCAGGCCGTTTTCTATAAAACAGTCATTAGCGACCTGTCGGATTTGGCGGATGTTTACTATGATATATTGGTATTCTTTAGCCCCTCAGGAATCGAATCTCTGTTTCACAATTTCCCAAATTTTAAACAAAATAACACGCGAATTGCTGTTTTTGGTAACACCACTGTTAAAGCAGTTGAAAACAAAGGTCTTCGAGTTGATATATCAGCACCTTCCAAAGATACTCCTTCGATGAGTATGGCACTTGAGCGCTATATAAGAAAAGTAAACAAAAAATAATTCATAGCTGTCGTTCTTTTAAGATTGTAATCTTAATTTTTTTATTAACAGTGTTTTTGTTATTTTTAAAAATTCTTAATCGCATGAAACCAAAGGTTTTATTTTTTTTAATTCTAATCGCTATAGGTTGTGACAATGAGCCTTATGGGTCCCTGGTGTCGGACAGTGGTGGTACTGACAACAATGACACTGGTGACAATGGTGACAATGGTGACGATGGTGACAATGGTGACGATGGTGACAATGGTGACAATGACCCAGGAGACAACTCAGAAAATTTCTTCCCCAGCAGTGGTTATTGGATATACGATGTTGATAGTAGCAGCGAGGACCTACAGGATTTGAATTTTGTGGCCACAGATTCAATATATATCGATGAGGAATTTGAAACTTATTTTAGCTTAAGTGCTAACAACGATAGTTTTACCAATGGCAATATGAATCGTTTTCTAACCTCTGGCAGTCTCTACAACACGCCCACGACCTTGAGTTTGGACGGGAGTCTTGAGCTGCCCGAAAATTTATCAGACATAGGGCTGGGTGGTGATTTTTCTTTGGTAGGGGTTACGCTTTTTGATACAGCCGCTGAAAATGGAAATATTATGTTTTTAGAAGACGGTTCTACATCCAATACAATTTCTATTCAAGGAACTGAAATCCCAATTGACCTGAGTTATGAGATTCGTACGACAAAAATAAATTTTTATGATTCACTTGTGCTAAACGGTACAAATTATAACAATGTTTTTGAAGGCGAACTTGCGCTATCTGTCTCTGCAACAGGAACTTTTACAGTTTTTGGGTTTTCTCAAACTTTCGCATTCTTGGAGACTCAAGACCTTGTTTTAACTCAGTATTATTTTGCTGAATCCATTGGCCTTGTAAGAGCTCAAACATCTCAAGGGTTTACACTCTCTTCTGAATTGACGGACCTGCTAAACCTGATCAATATCACCAACGAAATACCCACGAGTATCAGCATTGAAAGTGTTGAGGACTTGAGCGATTACTCCTTAGATTAACTTTTTGCTTACTTAAACACTAGCAGCATAAAAAACGCATAAAGCAATACCAAAAACAAACCCTCTTTAAGTTGGAGTTTATGTCGTTTTGTGATTAGAATCAAGGGCAATAAAATTACCGCAAATACCAGCATCCATAGAACATCTCTGGAAAGAATTTGAGGATCTAGCACAGGGATACTTTCCACAAGAGCTGTCAGTCCTAAAACCGAACCGATATTAAAGATATTAGAGCCTATAAGATTTCCGAGTGATAATGCCTTTTCCTGTTTGACAATGGCAATAATGGAAGCTGCCAGTTCTGGAACGCTTGTCCCCAAAGCCACCAATGAAACTGAAATAACCGCCTCACTGACGCCAAATTCTTTAGCGACAACAACTGCGCCACCGACCAACCAATCGGCGCCAAAAAATAAGGCAACACCGCCAATNCCAAGCCATATAAAAATTTTAAAATAAGAGACCTTAGACAAAGCATCCATTTCAGTGCCTACAGCCGCAGCATCAANCCTAGACCNTTTGATAAGTNGAAAAATAAAAATCAATAAAGCTAAGAGAAGCAGCCCTCCTTCGANAGAGCTGAGTTTGTTGTCATTGTAAAGAAAATAGCAGGCCATTAAAGAAAAAATCATCAAGGCTGGCCAGTTAAATTTATAAAAGGAATCATCAACCTCAATTGTGCTGCAAATTGCAGTGACACCAAGAACAAGCCCTATATTTGCAATATTGGAACCTATGACATTGTTGATGGCGATCGCAGGAGCCCCTTGAAGCGCTGCATTTAAACTTACCAGAAGCTCAGGAAACGAAGTCGCAAAGGAAACAACGGTCAGTCCAATGACCATTTTGGAAAGGTTTAATTTAAAAGAAAGCCCAACGGATGCACGGACCAGATACTCTCCCCCAATAACTAGGAGCACAAAGCCAAAAAGCATTAAAACAACATCCATTTTTCAGTATTTACAACGAATATAGTTTAAGATTTGAAAATAGCTGGATATATCCAAAAGAAATTCTATTTTTGAAATATGAAACTCATTTTTAAAAACTTAGCGCGCCTGAACAGCATAATGCTTCCGAGTTTTACAAAACAGCGATTGGATTTAAACAAGGCGACTAAGTTACAATTAGCCATTCTCGGCTGGCGCACTTTTATCACACTCAGAGCCCTAGATTGATTTAAAACCCGCAGCTCATTTAAAAATTGAATGTTTAAATTAGAAAAAAAATCTCAAGAGGGCGTTGAATTCTTGATAATATGGAACACAGATTCATCTTCAAGAGCCACCCTTTGCCTAAGCCGCGGTGGCAGCTTAGAGGAACTGGTGTACAGTAATACCTCTGTGATTACCAACCTCAGCCCGCTCTCCCCTAAAAAAACCTACCCCTCTTCTATCCTCTTTCCCTTTGCAAACAGAATTAAGGACGGAAAGTATAATTTTGCCAATAAAGATTATATATTTGAGTGCAACGAAGCTGCTGCCAACAATGCGCTTCACGGCTTGGTTTATAACAAAACTTTCAAATGTACAGCGTACAAATTGAGCCCTGATTCTGCCAGGATCCAACTGAGCTATGAGTCCGAAAAATCAATTGACAGTTTTCCATTTAGTTACCGCATTGACCTCCATTATAAATTTACCAAAGACCTTTTGGCCTTAGAAATGACTGTTATCAATACAGGTTTGAAAGAATTTCCCTTTACATTGGGTTGGCATCCCTACTTTAAATCAGCAGATTTAAAAAAAAGTGCTCTGAATTTTTCCTGTAGTAAAAAACTGGCCGCTGATAACAGAAATATTACCACTGCAGTGGTGGATTGCGATTTAAATATGCCTTTTTATTTGAAAAATGTGACGCTTGATGATGCTTATATATTAAAGTCAAAAACCATAGAATTTTTAACCCCAGAATACGATTTAACATTGAGCTCATCTGAAGACCAAAATTATTTACAACTTTACACACCCGAGGGTCTTAATGCCATTGCCATTGAGCCCATGACTGGCGTTTCCGATAGTTTTAACAATAAAATTGGATTAAAACTACTTCCTCCAAAAAAATCCTTTAAAATTTGCTGGACATTAAATATCCGTCTAAAAAAACATTAAAATAATTCCGTTTATTGGGACTGAACAAGGCGGGACTTTCCACCAGCACTCAATTAAAATAACCCTCTAAAATTTAGAGGGTTGTAGATGATGCAAAGCATGGCAATTGTTATTGCTTATTGCCGATAATTTTTAATGAAAAATCTTTGGTTAATTCGTAACCCCCTCGTTCTTGTAATAATTGAGTAAATCGACTGTTTTTTTCCATTTTATCATAAAACATAAGATGGTCAGTTGTATCTTTTCCTGACAATCCTACCCAGTGCGTCGCTCCATTTGGCAAACCAATGTCATAGGTTCCAAAGCCTACTACACGATCTTTAAACTCTTCTTTAAATTCATCAACAATTTTATCGTGTGCAGCTTTGAAAGCGGCTGGATCTTCAGGGATAATATTCCAAATATGAACTTCTGGATTGGTTTCTAAGTTACCTTCTTTCCAGCTCATCATTCTTCCTGAGGATGAAACGCCCCAATCTTCAATGTAGTTCCCCATTTTGGCCCAAAAGGCAGCATTTTTATCCGAGGCCCAAAACTCATCTGCAATCATTTTTTCACCTAGAGTATATAAAAATACCAATCGATGTGTCATACCATTGCTATCACCTCCAGTGAATCTTTCTAGAACAATTGCACCTTTGTTCATTTCAACATCCTCAAAAACCTCTTCAAAGGCTTCTTTAATGTCTTTTTGTGTAAATGGTTTTACTTTAACTTCTATGGCAGAAAAGGCCATAGTTTGCGCATTCATCGATTGAGTTGAAAAACAAAACAACAGAAATATTATAAATACTTTTTTCATGGTTAATTAATTTTAAATTATTTCGAAAATTTACAAAAAAACTTGCAAAAAAACACCAATAATCAAAATTTAAAGATTGGTTAATAACTGCCACGAAAAAATAACAATTATATTAGATGAAAATTTAAAAAACGAAAAATGAAAAAATTTATTTTATTGGCATTACTAGTGATCTCTTTTGTAACTGCAGCTCAAGAATCCGTTTTATTGCGTTTAAATTACAATAAAGGTGATAACTATATTACATCTATTAAGTTAGAGCAAAGTATGGGCATACAAGGCGAAATGAGCATGACGATGTTAATGAACTCAAATGTTAACAGTGTAGACGACAAATTAATTAAGTTAGAATCGAAAGTAGAATCGATTGCTATGAATATGAACCAAGGCGGTATGGTTATGGATTATGATTCAAATAAGTCTATTGAAGAATTAGATCAAATGGGGCAAATGATGAAGTCACAATTTGACCCAATTTTAAAAGCAACTATCTATAACTCTGTAGACCGTTATGGGAACGTTTTAGAAGTAAAAGTTGAACCAACTCTGCCCGGTGTAGAGCAATTTACAGGAAGTCAAAATTCGATCAATTTTCCAGAAGAAGAAGTGTCTATTGGCTCCTCATGGGTGTATGAAGCTGACAATCAAGGAATGAAAATTAACACAAAATATACGGTCACTAACATTGCTGATGGAATGATTTTTTTAGATCTATCCGGAGATGTTTCGGGAATGGGAGCAGGTAGCATAAACGGAAAATCGACTGTAGAAATTAGTAGTGGAATTCAAACTAATGCGACTATTGAAATGACTGTTTCTTCTCAAGGAATAGAAATGAGTATAGTGACAACATCTACTATGAAAAAAGTCTAAGCTTATATTTTTAAATTTAAGACCTGTAAACTGAAATATAATTAATTAGATAAAAAAAATCCTCAAGAATAATTAATTATTCTTTCAATACCATATCAATACAGACTACAGCTGCAAGAATTAAAATTCTAAGAGGATCGTCTTTCGGAACCCTGTCTTTAATTTCGAGCATATAATTATCAGCACTTGTAAACATTTCTTTACCTAATCCAGCCCATTTTTTACTGACATGACCAAACTCAGTATCGTCTTTAACAAATTTAAAATCCCAACTCGTCCACTTTCCCTTTAGTTTACAAAGAATATTTTCATTAGCATCAAGAACATTAAATTTACCACCAATTGAAAATAATTTCTGCTTAAATCTTCCAATCAGCTTATCGTTTTCATCCAAAACATCTACTGTAGAAAGAATAAAAGAGAAACCTCTTTTGACAGATAATACTTTATCTCCACTATGAGTTTTTATTACTACATTAAAAGGAACCATCCTTTTAAAATCTGTAAACCTCAATAGCTTAGTAAAAAAACTAAGCTTTTCTTCACGACAGCTCATTATCATTTCTTGATTTTTTGGATTATATATGTCGTAATTATTTGAAGCTTTGAACATTCCAACTTGCTCCTTTATAAAGAACAGGTTCTGGTTTAAAATTGAATTCATAATTTAATTTTTGATTTGAAATTTTCAGTTTGAAATGACGTATT
>PBQM01000026.1 GCA_002725015.1 Flavobacteriaceae bacterium
CTTCCAATTGTTTTTTTGGTTTGGCCAATTCCTTGTTTTGACGCTTTAAAGATATTTTTTGCATTATTACATGGAGAGTTTGTTGTATTTGTTCATCATTTGTACACCGTGAACGAGGGTTGCGCCAGTCTCAATGGCAGCAGCAGCATGAACAGCCTCCATCATTTCTTCTTTTGTGATGCCGCGTTGGAGCCCATCATTGGTGTAGGCATCAATGCAATAGGGGCACTTAACCACATGGGAAACAGCCAGTGCAATCAGTGATTTTTCTCGCGCCGATAATGCACCTTCTTCAAATACCTTGGCGTAATAATCAAAGAATTTACCCCCAAGTTCCTGATTCCACTCAGAGATGTCAGCAAATTTTTTTAAATCGTCTGGATTGTAATAGGTTTTACTCATTTGTTTAAGATTAATGGTTCAGTCTAAAATAATTATTAATTTTTATTTTGAGTCTGATACCAATTAAAAATCCTAAAAAAAATTGTAAACAGACCATACACAGACCATACACAGACCATACATTTTCTATTTAATAGCCTGATGATGAATTGTTTTTGCTTGGTTTTAGAAGAATTTTAAGTGCACTATTTTTTTTCAATTTGTATTGTTTTCGTAGTGCATCTCTCTCAAACGTTTGCGTTAAAATTATTTAAATTTATAAAAATCAAAAACATCCGTTTATGAAAAAAATTATATTCCTATCATTTTGCGTGGCTTTTTCCGCTTTTGGGCAAACCACCATTGACTTTGAAGTTGGAGGTGTCGGTGCAGGTTGGGCTTGGACTGTTGATGCCAATGGTGCCAATACACCCATGGAATTTGTTGCTAACCCCAACCCTACAGCTGTTAACTCTACAGATGTGACAGCCAAATTTACCGCAAGTCCCAACGGACAACCATGGGCCTTGGCATACACGGACGAGGCGGGATCTATCACCTTTACTGAGAGTAATAGCCTTGTTAAAATGAGCGTACTCAAAACTGTAGCAACAACTGTAGCCATTAAATTTGAAGATTCTACAAATCCAGCCTTTTTCACTCAAATTGAAGTGGCCAACACACTCACTAATGGAGAATGGGAAGAGTTGAGTTTTGATTTTAGTATGGTCATTGGTAATTCTTATGACAGAATGGTGATCATCCCAGATTTTCTTGAACGCTCTGAGCCAAATTTGGTATATTTTGATCAAATATCATTTAATTCTGGTGGGGCTGTTGAGGATTACAGCTTACAAGATATTGACTTTGAGAGCGATGGTTTTGGTGCCAATTGGGTGTGGACTGTTCACAACAACCACTCAAATCCAGGCCTTGAGATGGTTTCAAATCCCAATAATACAGGTATTAACAGCACAGAATCAGCTGCCAGATTTACTTCTTTGGCTGAGGGTGCTGCCTGGGCTCTAACTTTTACGGACAATATTGGAACTTTTTTGTTCAATCAAAATAACAAAATTGTGAGTATGATGGTGCTTAAGACAGTAGCCTCTAATGTGGGTATAAAGTTTGAACTTATAGATACCACTAATGGGCAAGTTGTGTATGACAAAGAATTGCAGCTGCCAACAACTCTTACAAATGGAGATTGGGAACTGCTTCACTTTGATTTTAGTTCAGAAATTGGAACCGCCTACAACAGGCTTGTGATCATTCCCGATTTTGCAGACCGTTCTCAAGACCAGATCACTTATATTGATCAAATTTCTTTCAGCAGCACTGCAGGACTACAAGACACAAGGCTAGACAGTATAAAATTAGTTCCAAATCCTGCAAGAGATTGGGTAGAGCTGTACGGAAATTTTACTGATCATGTTCAGCTTGAAATTTTTGACCTTCAAGGTAAGTCTATCAAAAGATTGACTGCTGTTGATAATAGAATTTCGATCTCACACTTAAAGTCAGGACTTTATTTTGTTAAGTTTGAATTAGCTGGTCAAATTACTACAAAAAAATTAGTGGTTTATTAAAGGTTAAAAAAATATTTCTTGCGCTAGTTCAAAAGTATTGGAATGGGCGTCGATAATTTCTTTGAGATAAATGGAGTAACCTCCTCCCATACTGACTTGGACGGGAATATTGTGGGTTTTACACAGATTCAATACAAAGCGGTCTCTTTCTTTACAACCCTCAATGGAGAGTTCCAAGCGTCCAAGTTTGTCATTTTTTAAAACATCGACACCAGCCAAGTAAAAGATAAAATCGGGCTCAAAGGCATCGATTCTTCTGGGGAGTTCGTATTTTAGTTTACCGAGGTAATCCGCGTCTGTGGTACCGTCTTCAAAGCCAAAATCAAAATCACTGTTTTGTTTTATAAAAGGATAATTTTTTTTACCGTGAAATGACAGTGTATATACCCTGTCCATGTTTTCAAAAATTGAAGCGGTTCCATTGCCTTGGTGCACATCAAGATCCACAATCATAACCCGTTGGGATATTTTTTTTTTAATTAGATAATTCGCAGCAATGGCTTGGTCATTAAGCATACAAAAAGCGCCGGGTTTATTTTTAAAGGCGTGGTGGGTACCGCCTGCAATATTCATGGAAATTCCATGTTCCAGAGCATATTGGGTGTTTTGGATGCTGCCTTGGGCAATGGTCCGCTCTCTTTTTACAAGGGCTTCAGATAAGGGAAAGCCAATTTGTCTTTGGTCTGCTTTGCTTAAGGCCAAAGCCAGCAATTGATCGTAATACAACTCTTGATGGGTTAAAATTACATTTTCTTTTGAAATTTCAGCAGGGACAAAAAAGCTGCTTTCTGGGCAAATATTTTTTCTGATCAGTTGTTCGGGGATCAATTCGTATTTGATCATGGGGAAGCGGTGGTTCTCACCCAATGGATGTCTGTAGGTTTTATCAAATGCAATCTTTAACATTTAACAATCATTTATTAAAAAATTCAAAATTAACACATTTTAAAGTCATAATTTTGAAAGTAGCATTGTTTTTATTGTTGATATAATAGAAAAAGCCAATGAAAAATCTCCTTATAATTGCCCACCCGGATAAAGATTCGTTTTGTTACAACGGTATTTTTAAAACTGTTAAACAAGGGATTGAGACCTCTGGCCAAGAGCTTAAAATCATCGATTTGTATAGAGATAGCTTTACTAGACCCAGAGAAGCTGTCATTAAATCTTACAAGTCTTTGGTGACATGGTGCGATAATATATTTATCATCTCGCCGGTTTGGTGGTTCCGACTCACCCCCAGAATGGAAATCTTTTTTGATGAGGTCTTTACTCCAGGTTTTGCCTATCAGTTTGTAAACATTACAAAACTATATGCCTATCCAAAACCTTTTCTAAAAGATAAAAAGGTCCGGACCTATATGACCCACGGTGCACCTGCCTTGCCTGTACTAACGCTTTATCTTAATTCTGTAAAGTTGCGCTTGGTGATGGGGGTTTATACCTTTGTTTTTGGCTGGAGAATTTCTCTTTTCACCAAGACCACTCAATTTTGGTCAGTCCCTTTTGTCTCCGACGCCAAACGTAAAAAATACCTTGAAAGGGTCCGCAAAAACACCCTTAAAGATCTTAGGGGCTAATTTTTACAGTTCCATAAGCGCTTCCTCTATTCCGTAGTAAGCAGGTTTTTTTTCAAAATTTTCGTCATGGGGTGTGGCTTGACCGCAGCCATCGTAGTGGCCTGGAATCCAGCTGTCATTATCAGATGAGCCCCAAAGTAAAATGGTATTGCAGTTGTCCCTAGAAAATGCTGTTGCGACAATGTTCTTATAGGCTTCTTTTTGATCTTCTAGTGTTCCGCTGTCCCCTTCACAAATACGGATGTCTAGCTCAGTTATATTTGCGGTAAATCCAGATTCGGCCAAATCGTCTATGGTTTGACCAATTTTACTAACAAAAAAAGAGCTTACTTGATCTATGGTAAAATGTGATTGCAAACCAACCCCATCAATGGGGGCATTGTGATCTTGTTTTAATCTCTTTACAAGACTCCTCATAAAGTTGTTTTTAGAGGTTCCGAAGGGTTCAATATTAAAATCGTTGTAAAAAAGAGCTGCATCGGGGTCCCCTTGACGGGCCCATTTGAATAAATTGGAAAAATAGGCGTCAAAGCCAATGCTTCCATCATTTGTAGCTTGCGTATTGACGACATCATACCAAGTATTGGTTCTGTAACCATTGTTGACAATGGCTTCATTTATAACATCCCACTCGTCAATCTTGTCATTGCAGTACGCTGAAAGCGCTAAAATATAAGATTTAGAGAAGTCATAGACTTGTTGAGCACTCCAACTTGGCGCCTCGTTTTCTAACCAATTTGGGATTTGTTTATACCAAATCATGACATGCCCTCGCTTTCGCATGGCATGGCTGTTGGCATAATTCACAAACAAATCGATGTTGTAGGTATTGATATCGTTGATATTCACAGCAAAAGGATCTATGGGACGGCTTGGGAGTAGGTTAGACATTTTCATTTTATTACCCAATACCAAGGCGTTGTACTCGGTTTTCAGAATGTTATCCGTTGATCCGTTATTAACTTGAGGGTTATCAAACATCCCATTGCGCATCAAATTACCAATATATTTTCCTTTTTCTGCAGCATATGTTTTCAGCCCTACCTCTAAATTTGGATCGCTTCCATCAATGGGTTCTGAGACATTATTAGGGTCATTTTCATCAACAGAATCATTGACAGAGTCGCCGCTGCAACCGAAAATTAAAAATGAAAAAAAGAAGACTGTTTTTTTAAAACTCATAAGTTTTGAATATTTTACAAAAATAGAGTTTTATTGCTTAATAATTAGAGGCTAATAACCAATACTATTGTTTATTTTTTTAATTTTAAAGATCTTTTATAATTCCAAAAATGAAAATTTCTGTAGAGTTGACCTTGACCCCCCTTCACGATGATTACGAACCTGTTATACAGTCATTTATAGAGGATTTAAGGAATTCAGGTTGTAAACTCATTGAAACGCCTTTAAGCACCCAAATTTATGGGAATTATGACCTTGTGATGGATGTCATTCGCGACAGTACTAAAAAAGTATTTGAAAACACCCAGAATGTCATTCTAAATTCAAAAATTATAAACCACGACCGCAGCGATTACAGTCCTGATTTTTGAAGCCTGGTCAGCCTTTGCTGTATTGGTATAATATAGAAAATTTAGGAGGTCGTAGATTTATTTTGCACAGCAATTTTCATCTTTGCATTGGCAGTACTTTAAATTGTAGACGTGAAGCGTTGAAAGGCCAATTGCAGCTATATAATTAAAAATCCCTGGGATGATCAGCCACTTCATTTTTTCATTAAGGATCAAAGAAAATAAAATTGCCCAGCCTGCCCACAGTGCATACTTCATAAATTTTTTAGAGGTGGTTTGTGTGGAGCGATAGATCGCTATAAACGAAACGGTCAAAAACAAATAGTCAAGGTCTTTCCACCAAAAAGGAACAGTCTCTGAACCGCTTGAACCATAAACATGCGTTATAAAAAGCAATGGAGTTGCAAGACAATGCACCATGCAGAGCGAACTCGCAATGGCGCCAAAGATATCAGGTTTTAAGGAAATTGATTTCATTCTTGTCGACAGTGTTAAGGTGTGCAAATATAAATATTTATTGTAAATTCACGGTCGTAATAAAATCAATTATAAAATACAATTAGCCAATTGGATAATTGTCCTAATCACGAAAGCTTGCTTTTATGAAAAGAGTAGACTCACTCGATATTTTAAAGGGTGCCATCATTGTAATAATGTCATTGGACCATTTTCGCGATTATTTTCATCAAGAGGCTTTTTTGTTCAGTCCAACAGATCCTGAAAAGACCAACAGTATTACCTTTTTTTTAAGGTGGATTACCCATTACTGCGCGCCTGTTTTTGCATTCCTGGCTGGAGTCTCAGCTGATATTATTGGTAAAAAATACGATAAGAAATATTTATCCAAATTTTTGTTTACAAGGGGCTTATGGTTGGTTTTTGTTGAAATTGTCATCATTAACTTTGGCTGGCGATTCGATATTGCGTTCAGTTATATCGTTTTTCAAGTCATTTGGATGTTGGGAATTTGTATGATGATTTTATCCTTACTGGTAAGGATGAGAAAAAGAAGTATTTTATTGTTTAGCTTGATTGTTATTTTTGGGCACAACCTTATGGATTTATTTGATATTTCTGGTAATCTTTTCTGGGCTATACTTCACCAGCAAGAGTTCTTTAACATAAGCGAAACCAACACTCTTGTAATTGGATACCCAATCATACCTTGGATTGGTGTGATGTCTTTGGGTTATTTTTTTGGATACTATTTTAGGACCAGTTTTGAGGTTAAAAAGCGGGTTAAAATATTACAGACTTTAGGGCTGTGTTTCGTTGGTGGATTCTTTTTGATTCGATTGGTCAATTCTTTTGGAAATTCAAAACCGTGGGAAAAGTATGAACTCTTTTCACAAACGGTATTTTCTTTTATGGATCCTCAAAAATACCCACCCTCTTTGAGTTATTTATTGATGACATTAGGTCCGATGTTTTTAGTTTTAGCAATCTTAGAAATGAGAAAAAAAACAGCCTTTTCTAAAATTATGATTGTTTTTGGAAGGGTGCCTTTTTTCTTTTATATAGTGCACATTTATTTTATACATCTGTTTGCCATGCTTGCCGCTGAGATTTATGGTTTTGGTTGGAGGAGTATGATTTTAAAAGAACCTATTTGGAGGCTTCCCTCTAAGTTTGAGGGTTACGGATTTTCAACCTTTGTAATGTTAGTTTTATGGCTTTGCTTTGTGGCCTTTATGTACCCCATATGCAAAAAGTTTGGGGATTATAAGCTTAAAAATAAGCAAAAGAAATGGCTGAGTTATCTTTGATATCAACTCGATTAAGAACGCGTTTGAATTTTAAAGACCTCTACAAAAATTATAACATTAATTTAAATGTTTAAAAAACAAACCCTTTTTGTGTTAATGTTGTTAAATGCCTCTTTAATTGCTCAGTCTGTTGGCAAAGAATCCAATTTATACAATTCGAAAACCAAAGTTTTTTTACTGGCTGGTCAATCTAATATGGATGGTCGAGGGGATGCTTCAAAATTGACAAAACAAGATCTTAAAGCATTAAAATACGCTCAAAAAAATATCGATTTTTACTATAAGGGTACGGCAAATAATAAGGACCAGATTGTTATTGATGGTGTTTTGGATACCACTGACCCCTGGGACTTTATCAAACAAAAGTTCAGAATTGAAACATGTTTTGGTCCAGAACTGTTCTTTGGAATTGAGCTTTCGAAACAATATCCAGATAAAAAATTTTTATTTATCAAAAGAGCCCAGGGTGGCACTTCTTTATACGGTGCCTGGAATCCCAATTGGAGTTATGAAAAGGCACGAATTAAACAGGAAGAAAACAAACCCAAGCTGTATAAAGATTTTATACAAACGGTGGATACACAACTTGCAAAATTACCGAGTGACAGTTATGAAATTGCGGGAATGTTATGGGTTCAAGGAGAGTCCGATAGCGGTCAAAGGCATGGGCCCCTACCAACACAGACATATGAAGAAAATCTCACGGTACTCATTCAAAAAGTGAGAGCGCATTTCAAAGTGGAAGATTTGCCATTTATAATGTTGGGTGTTGGCAGTCCTAAAGTTATTAAAAGTATGCAGGCTACCAGTGATAAACTCTCTAACGTTACCCTCATAAAGAGAAGTTTAAAGCCCAACGGGCCTAACTATACACCCCGTTACTCACACGATTGGAATGGGAAACCCGCCAATCATTACAATTATATTGGGATGAAAAAGATTGGGGAACTGTTCTTCGAAAATTATTATAAAAAATATAAAGATTTTATAAAAAACTAAGAGCTAAAAAATTTAACTCAAAACCGTCTGAATTATACTTTTTTTAAGCCTTGGTTTTTAGTCATTTTTTGAATAAATCTCGACGTAATCAATTTTTAAATAGTTAGGCCATTGGGTGGTTTGATCCGTAGCATATGTTTGTACCTCGTTATTGATCACAATGTACATATCTTCATTGGGCCAACGGTTCCAAAAGCCGTCACTTGACAACTCTCTCTTTACAATGCCGTCAACTGTCCAAACTGCTTTCTCTTCAGTCCACTCAAATCCATAGATGTGCCATGCCTCACAGTCATATTCTTGATCAAAGTTGTAAATATAACCAGGGCTCCACTGGATTTGTGGCCACTCCGCAGACATTAAATTCATGGCCATTACGTCACTACCAACTGTGTTTTTACCAAAATATTCAAACATATCCCATTCGGGTCCCCAAACTAGATCTTCTGCAATGAGCCAAAGTGCAGGCCATACCTTGTCACCAGATGGGAATTGAGCGCGCATTTCAATATACCCTTTATTAAAATAGACTTTATGCATGGACATCGCCCATCCGCTGGTGTAGCTGTATTCTCCAGTAGGATTGGTCCCTGTATAATTTCTTTTTTGATTCCTTAAAACCAAAGTACCATTTTCTAAATAACTATCTTCTAAGGTAACATAGCCACTGTATTTGTCTTTCAGCAAATAATCTCCATCGGCTCCAGGAATGATATCACCAGACCCAGGATCTCGTAAAGTTCCTAGTGTCCAATTATCGGTGTTTATAAGTTCTTGTTCGAAGTGATCTTCCCATATTTTTGTGTAACCGTCCGGAATGGTTGTTCTGAAGGTCACTGGACCTGCCCATTCGCTCAAGTCATTTGCACTACAGATAGCGCGAAGGTAAATTTCATAATTGGCAGTTGTTTCTAAACTTGAAATTATCAGTGGATTTGTTGTCAACGCTACTCCCTGAGTAGTTGGAGTTCCTGTTCCTTGCGGCTGTAAAACATATTCCCACTGGTTTTCCTCATTCATGGCAGTCCATTCTATCTCTGCGGTGCTGCCATTAAGGAGCGTGACTTCTAGGCCTGTTGGTGGTAGACATTC
>PBQM01000027.1 GCA_002725015.1 Flavobacteriaceae bacterium
AAAAGTAATGTCAGTATAAGCATCACTGAAAAATGAAACAACATCAGCAGCTTCGCGCGCAGCAGGTGTTGGTGCAGCGGTCGTTGGAGCATCGCCATTTGATGCTGATGCTTTATAGAAATAGAAGTTGTCAATGTATTGTATTGAACCATCGGCTGTTGGATCATATAATACCTGAGTAACATTGCTCAAATCTGTAAGCGTAGTAAATGTCGATAAATCAATCTCCACACTTTGCCAAGATCCAGCCACGCTAAGACCAAGGTCTATAAGCTCTTCTAAACCTGATACAGTATCAACTAACTTAACAAAAATCTTAGCATTCTCTGTAGTATCTGGTGTCCAATAATCTATATGCATTGTTTCCATACTGCTTAAATCAACCCCATCATAGTCTGCCATAGCGAAGAAATTACAGGCATCAAATTTCCAAATATCGTCACCAGATGCAATGTTTACAGTCTCAAAACCAGATTGACTCCATGAAGTTGGTGTTTCTGGAAAAGTAATGTCAGTATAAGCATCACTGAAAAATGAAACAACATCAGCAGCTTCGCGCGCAGCAGGTGTTGGTGCAGCGGTCGTTGGAGCAGAAGGATTGGCAATAGCATCTCCCACAGTCCCAGAAAAATTATCTACATAAGTTGTACTTTCAAATGGTCCATTGTCCCAACCAGCTGCCACGGAGTAGCAAGGGAATAATACAAATAACCTGTATTGGTCGTTGGGTACTTCCTGACCTGAATTGGGAGTGGTAAAATCTACTGAAATTGTTTCCCAACCAGTTCCTCCATGAGCAAATCCCTTTTCGGTATTGGGGCCTCCATTGAGCGATTGCTCCATTTTAAGAAGAAAATCCTGAGGGCTTTCAGCCCAAACATCTAAAGTGATTACTTTGTTTGATGTTAAATCTATATAGTTGTCTTGTAATAAGATTTGAGCATTTTGCCAAGGCTGTCCCGAAGCTGAACTGATGATTTTTCCAGCGTTTCCCTGACTTGGAGCAGTGGCAGTGACATCCTCAACAGAAGCTGATGTCAACCCTGAATCACTAAACCAGTTAGCAGATGAAGGAGAAACAACTCCATCTACCTTAGCGCCTGAAATGATATCAGAATCAAAAGTAACTGGAATAGCTTGAGAAAAACTAAATGTAAACGCTAAAAGCGTTATTAATAATGTAATTTTTTTCATGTTTGATAATTTTAAATTTGTTTGAACTCAAATATAGTTTAACTGTCAAGCTAAAATGTCAAACGAAACAATACAAAATTCATACATATTCTTTTTTTTTGAGTCTTAAAATTGGAATACGGCAATATTAACCTATAGAATTTATTAATTCTGCAAACGAAAACGATCACAAACTGTCAAATTAATAATCGTGTTTTTGATAAATATTAGAAATGTATGGTGATTGTATGGTTTTTATAACAACTTTAAATAGTAATTAATAACCATACATTTGAATAATGGATTGGATTTAGAACAATTGTCCTGTAAAAATCATTGGAAGCAAAGCCTATTACAATAAATTATTTTTGATTCTAACTTTTATTATCTTCACATTCAAATAATTGACCAATGAAAAAACTGATTCTTTTACCAATCTTAGCATTTCTCAATCTTGAGGCTCAAAATTTTTCTGGCAGTTGGGGTTATAAAATTGATGGGGACGAAATTACTGTATATGGAGATAAAATTCAAAATCAAAATAATGGAGGTCGAACAGGCACCCTAAAAATAGCAGTCTTTGCAACTAATTATCCTTACAGTGGTGGATACATTAATGGATATAATTTGTTTGAAAGAACACTTGAGCCCTTAGAGGGAGGTTACTACTACTATGACGTGTCAAAATCCGGATGGTGCACTTACCCCCCCAGTGGAAGGTATTCTATAACAATATTGCTAATGGAATATATCTCATATGATTATAAAATAGTGGATTATATAACCATGGATCGCTATACCAGTTTTTAGTGATTTCATAACTTTAAAAAAACACATCTAATCTGTTTAATTTTTTTTATGATTTTTATTTAAAATGTTTAAAATTTCAAACACCATAAAAGTTGAAAATACTGCAGACGAGGTTTGGGACTTGATTTCTTCTCCTGGGCACTTAAATCTCTTTCACCCGTTTTGTAAAGAAAACAATGTATTGGAATCTAAAAATACTGTTATTGTAAAAGACCAGCTCATTTATTTAAACGGTTTAACCTATTACAGATCCTTTACGGAATGGCATCCCGGATTAGGCTATGGGTTAAAAATTGGAAGCAAGAACGCCAAAGAATCAGAAGTGAAATGGCAAATTATTGAGAATCAGGATTTAACTTGCGTTAAAATCTCCGTTAAACCTTATGTCAGTACAAAAATACCAAGGTTATTATATCCATTTTTCCACTACTTCCTTATAAGGCCAAAGCTCAAATCTTATTTGAGTTCAGTGCTTAATGGATTAAGGTATTATTTGATCCATAAGAAAGAAGTGAAACCAAATCAATTTGGTAAGCACTCTTGGTTTACCCAGACTTAAGCCCATCCATCAAACCGTCAAATTTCTATAAAGAATACAAACACAAACAATTTATACATAGGACAAAACGAGGAAATACCCGATGACAGCCCCCAATAAAATTGAGATTAAAAATACATACTTAAATCTTTTGGCGTCAAGACTCCATTGTGCCCAAAGATTTAAAAAATGAAGCTTTTTAGGATAAATATTTTTATCATCAAGTGAGCGAAATATCTTTACAGCCTTAAAAATCCACAGCATTGCCAGTCCGATAAAAGGAATTACAAAAAGATGATAGCCTTTAAATTGAAATAAAATGACAAATGCGATTGTCAAAAACACATATACTATTAAAAGCTGAATCCAATAATCTTTTTTAGTGTACATAATTTATTTATCTATCAATTGCACAGTAAAAGTAATAAAACTGAAATTAATGGAAGGTTTAATATGGATTCTTTTGCAGGATTAATATCCAATTGCATTGCCGTCCTTTCTAGACTCAGAAGCTCCAAAATAAACGCCATTTTCAGAGTCATACATAATGGCCTGATAGCCGCCGTAGGAACCGTTGCTATAATTTACTTTATGACCATATTGCATAAGTTTTCTAATTTCTTTATAGTCAAATCCAGACTCCAATGAAACTTGACCTCCATTAGTCATTAACCCACCCGTGGGCTGTTGTCCAGACGAATGTCTTATCCTTGGGGCGTCTCCTGCCTCCTGCAAATTCATACCAAAGTCAATTAAATTAATGACAATTTGCGCATGCCCTTGAGGTTGCATTGCACCCCCCATCAAACCAAAGCTGATCATGGGTTTACCGCTTTTTGTTATAAATGCAGGAATAATGGTATGAAAAGGTCTTTTTAAAGGCTCATAAGCATTGTAGTGTCCTTGCTCAAGAGAAAATAATTCCCCTCTGTTTTGAATCATAAAGCCCAATCCTTTAGGAACCATTCCGGAGCCCATACCCCGGTAATTGCTTTGTATTAAAGACACCATATTACCTTCAGAATCAGCAGTTGTAAGATAAATTGTATCACCGTTTTCAATTTCAGCAGCATCCACAGCCCTGGCAGCTTTATAGGAATTTATCTCATTTCTTCTTTGGTTTGCGTATGTTTTTGAAATCAAGTAATCAACTGGGATTTCGTTAAAATCCATATCAGCATAATATTTCGCCCTGTCAGCAAAAGCAATTTTTTTGGCCTCCACAAAATGATGAATGTAGGCTGCAGATCCAAAACCCATTGCTTCTATGTCAAAACCTTCCAAAATATTTAGAATTTGAAGGGCTGCTATTCCCTGACCATTGGGTGGCAATTCCCAAATATCATGCCCTCTGTAGTTAGTTGATACTGGATTAACCCACTCGGATCGGTGATTTTTAAGATCCCATTCAGATAAAAATCCCCCTTGTTCAATGATAAAGTCTGAAATTTTCTTTGCGATTTCCCCTTCGTAGAAACCACTTTTACCTTGAATGGCTATGGCCTTAAGAGTGTTGGCTAAAAAGGGATTTTTAAAAATTTGCCCCTTTTGAGGCGGCCTCCCATTAATAGTAAAGGTTTCTTTAAAGTTTGGGTATTTTGAATAAAATTTAGAGGAGAGCGTCATATAGTGCGATACCAACTCGGTTACTGGAAACCCATTTTCAGCGTAATTTATGGCGGGTTCCAAAACATCTTTCATCTCTAAACTGCCAAATTTTTTGTGCAGCTCAAACCAACCATCTACACAACCAGGAACACTGACGGATAAAGGGCCAAAGGACGGAATTTTTTTAAAATTCTTTTTTTTAAAAAACGCTATGGTTAAGTCTTTTGGGGATCTACCACTGGCGTTCAGCCCATATAATTTCTTTTCCTTTTCAATCCAAACAATCGCAAATAAATCGCCGCCGATTCCATTCCCCGTAGGTTCCATAAGCCCAATAGCTGCATTCGCTGCAATTGCAGCGTCTATGGCATTCCCCCCCTTTTTTAAGATATCGATTCCCACTTGGCTGGCAAGCGGATGACTGGTTGCTACCATCGCGTTTTTAGCAATGGTTTCAGAGCGAGAAGAAAATAATTCTCCAGTGATCCTGTCCTGTGAATAAGCAATAATATGGCTTATACAAACGCAAAATAAAAGGACTCTTTTCTTGCTTATAAATTTATTTAAAAACAAATGAGTATCAATCATTACAATTTGTTAAGTTGTTTCACTGGTTTTGCAAAAAAATCAATTAATCCAAAACCGTTGGGGCGCCATTGGCTTCTAGTTTTTGGGCGAGTTCTGGGATTTTAACGTTTGAAAAGCTGTCTAGCTTGGGTTTCAAATCTTCAAACATTTTTTGGGCCATATCAAAACTTTCCATATGCAATTTTGTTGGTCCGTAGGAATTCCCACTAAGACCAGTTGCAGCAAAATACAATCTGTATCCTATAGATAATTGCTCTTTTTCACCGACCTCGGCTTTTGCCATGCTTCCACCTAGTTTTAACCTCAAACTGTGCATCTCGTTTTTTAATTCAAAAACTTCCTCGGTCATAAGCTGCTGGTTTTGAGTAACAAATCTGAGTGATTTCTCAAATTTATCAAGTTTATTTGACGCTTTTTCAAAGGCGTGTTCTGCCATGCTCAATGCTTTGCTCAAACTCAATAATTTTTGAGTGTAAGCCTCGGTTTGACTCGCAAGAGGGTTTGTTAAAACGTTTGTGCGGATGCGTTTTACATCAAAAAATACCGGCGCTGAGAGTTGGATTAATTGTCCTTGAATTCGTTTAAATAATTGGGCATTGTAGGTTCCGCTTTTAACATTAAAACGCCAGGCCTGAATTTTTTGTCTCCTAGAATTTGCATCCACAGTAGTGGTAAAAGCTTGTTTTAAATCCCAGTTGATATTGCTTAAACCTTTTTGGAGTGGTTGTGTCAATTGATCTACGATTTGGCCTTCACTGTTGCGAATCACAACCACGGCTTCATTTGTTGGATCTAGCATTTCATTATCCAAGGCTGCCCACCCTGGAAACGGAATATTGCCGTCTTTAATTAAACCCTCCCTTTTTAAACGCTTTTCTTTTGAACTCGTGTAAGCGTCTTTGATGTAAAAACGAAACAAGGCGCCATATTCGGGATTTTTTGAAGTAAAAAAAGAAGCGCCTTGACTTGAAGTTCCACCAATCAGTGGTTCGTATTGTAAGGCTGTTCTTGGTTGAAACAAAATACCCTCTTTTTCTAAACTTTCTTCAGAAATAGCTCTTAGCGCGCTATAATCATCCAGTATATAAAAACTGCGTCCAAAAGTAGCCAATACCAAATCATTTTCACGCTTTTGTATTGCCATGTCTCTCACTGAAATTGTAGGCAAACCCCTAGAAAATTTATGCCATTTATCCCCCTGGTTTAAACTGACATAAACTCCATACTCTGTGGCTAAAAACAGCAAATTAGGATTGATATGATCTTGCACCAAGCGCCAAATAAGGGTGTTTCCAGGGAGGCCGTTAGTGATTGATTTCCACTTAGCTCCACCATTGGTTGTCTTGTATAAATAGGGACTATAATCTCCAAACTTGTGGTTGTCCAAAGCCATGTAGGCGACTTCCTCTTGAAATAAATCTGCCTTGATGTCATTTATAAAAGCAGAGGCAGGAACTCCTGGCAACTCGTCTACAGTCCTTCTGGTCCAAGATTTACCACCGTCTTTAGTGTACTGAAAAACTCCGTCATCCGTACCCGCATACAATACTTCTTCATTTTGTTTGGATTCTGCCAAAGAGGTGATGGTATTGTAGGTGGACATGGCGTCTACATCCCATGCATTGTTAAAACTTTGTTGTTTCCCCATTATGGGCAAACTAAAACGCTCTTCGTTTTTGCTAAGATCGGATGAAATAGGAGACCAACTGTCTCCACGATTCTCAGAACGCCAAACCCGTTGAGTCCCAAAATACAACCGCTTTGGATCGTGTTGACTGACCAAAATCGGAGCGTCCCAATTGTAACGTTCATAAGCCTCTCCCAAACGGTTTTGTGGTTTGATATAAACAGCTTCTCCAGTTGTTTTATCCACGCGGTATAAATTACCTTGCTGCCATTGAGCATAAACGATGTTCGGATTTCCGGGTTCTGTTGCAGGTTGATGGCCATCGCCGCCAAGCAGAACATACCAGTCAGAATTAGAGATGCCATTGGATTTTAAAGTCCTTGAGGGCCCGCCTTGAGTATTGTTGTCTTGGGTACCTCCGTATATATTGTAAAAAGGGGTGGCATCATCTACTGCCAATTTATAGAATTGTGTAAGTGGGAGGTTATTGACAAACCTCCAATTTTTTGTGTTGTCAAAAGACTCGTACAAGCCGCCATCACAACCAAACAGTAAATAGTTGGGATCACTGGCTTTAAAAACAAGTGCGTGATTGTCAGAATGTTTATTTTTTTCATTCATGGTGAAAAATGTCTTTCCGCCATCTTCAGAGACCAATGCTCTGACATTCATTAAAAAGATTTTATCAAACTGATGCGGGGAAGCAATAAGTTCTTGATAATAATGGGGTCCTGTCCCCCCAGAAACAGTATCGGACATCTTGGTCCAACTGCCGCCGCTGTCTGAAGATTTATAGACAGCTCCTTTTCTAAGCTCCAATTCGACTGCCGCATACAAGACATTGGGTTGCATTGGAGAAATGGCGAGACCAATTTTACCCATTTTGGATTCTGGAAGTCCGCTGTCAATCTCAAACCAGTTTTCACCACCATCAGTAGTTTTATATAAAGAACTACCAGGACCTCCACCCATATAAGCAGCTACATTTCTGTGGCGCTGCCATGAGGCTGCGTAGAGAACATCGGGGTTATTTGGATCTATGACTAAATCTGTTACCCCCGTCCATTGATTGATGCTTAATGTGTTGGTCCATGTCTTACCACCGTCTTTTGTTTTGTACAATCCGCGTTCTCCACCAGCACTCCAGAGCGGGCCTTGAACTGCAACCCAAAGGGTGTCAGGATCACTGGGGTGAACTATAATTTTTGAAATGTGTTCTGATTCTTTTAAGCCGGAGTTTAACCAACTGGCACCACCGTCATTACTGACAAAAATTCCATGGCCAATTCCAACATGTCTCCCCCCCACATTTTCTCCAGTACCCAACCATATTTTTTGACTGTTAAGAGGGTCTATAGTTACACAGCCTGTAGAATAAAAAGATTCATTATCCGTTAGAGCTGTCCATGTGGTCCCTGCATTTGAAGTCTTCCACAAACCGCCAGATCCAGCGGCGACATACCATGTGTTTTCGTTTGAACTATCAATCGCAATATCGGCAATACGCCCCGACATAAAGGCGGGTCCAATACTTCTAAATGTAAAGCCCTCTAGGGCATCCTTAAGAGAAGTTTTTTTTGATTTTTCCTGAGCTTTTAAGTTAGCAAGGGTTGTAAGGCATAGGCAGACGAACAAAAAATATAAATTGCGTTTCATTGGTTTTTTTTTAATTGGTTTTTTAGAATTTTTGAGAGATAACAAAAATAAAAAATAAATTTATTTAAACTTCCGAGCTTGTGTTAAATTGTCCCCGATAATTTACAAAAACATGTGTTTTGATCGATTTAAGTTTTGAGTGTTGTCATTCAAAAATATCAAAATTGCCCTAATGAATTGTTAAATAAAAAAACTCCTGGCCTATTTTAATTAATTTTACAAACTTATGGATCTAAAAATTAATTCCTCTGGTCTTACCTTCAGTCAATACGTCCCTAAAGTTAGTACCCCTTTTGAGCGTCTATTCGAAATATTCAAGGAATTGATTACCCATACTTCAGGTGATTTTCAAGAAGCTATCGAATGGATGCGAGAACTAAATAAGGAATATAAGTTTGCAGACAATGAGTACAGCATTGACGACTTTATTGAAGATTTATTGAGCAAGGCCTACATTCAAACTTCAGACGAAGGCGGTGAGGGGGGTGCAGAAATAAAGCTCACACCAAAAACCGAAAAACTACTGCGTCAACATGCTTTAAAGCAAATTTTTGGTCGTTTAAAAAAAAGCAGTTCAGGGTGTCACGCTACCAAAAGCAGTGGCCCTGGCGGAGACTCTACGGGTGAATTTAGGGCCTATAAATTTGGAGACTCCATTGAAAAAATAGCCATGTCCGAAAGTATTCGAAATGCTCAAATAAGAAATGCAGGTACAGAATTTAATCTTGCCAGAGAAGATCTTGTGGTGAATGAAAGTGTCTACAACACTCAAATGAGTACTGTTTTAATGATTGACATCAGCCACAGCATGATTTTATATGGCGAAGACCGAATCACACCTGCCAAAAAAGTGGCCATGGCATTGGCAGAATTTATCAGTACCCAACACCCAAAAGACAGCTTGGATATTTTAGTTTTTGGAAATGACGCTTGGACCATAAAATTGAAGGACATCCCCTATTTGAAAGTTGGTCCTTACCATACCAATACCGTCGCTGGCCTGTCGTTGGCCATGGATCTTTTAAGGCGCAGAAAAAACAGCAACAAACAAATCTTTATGATCACTGACGGCAAGCCCAGTTGTTTAAAAAATTCGGATGGTACCTACTACAAAAACAGTAACGGGCTAGATAAATTAATCGTTGATAAGTGTTACAATATGGCCCATCAAGCGAAGCGCCTTGATATTTCCATAACTACTTTTATGATTGCACAAGACCCCTATTTAAAACAATTTATAGAAACTTTTAGCGAAGCTTGCAATGGGAATGCAATTTACACAGGTCTAAAGGGTTTGGGTGATAAAATTTTTAAAGGCTACAACGAAAATAAAAAAAAGAAATAGCAAGATGAAACAGAGTAAAACAATTGGTGAATTAAAGAAAACAAACTATAAGCCTTCGAGTATTCAAGAAGAAATGGCCCGCAACCTCCGCCAACGAATTCAACAAGGCACTCCCAGTTTTACAGGCCTCTTCGGATATGAATACAGCGTAATTCCAGACTTGGAGCGGGCCATACTCTCAGGCCACAGCATCAATCTACTGGGACTTCGCGGCCAAGCTAAAACCCGCATTGCCCGTCAAATGACACAGCTGTTAGACGAATGGATCCCAGTAGTCAAAGACTCTGAGATTAATGATGATCCTCTGTACCCAATCGGGTTGAAAGCGAAAAAGTTAATCAAAGAGCTGGGAGACAGTACACCCATTGAATGGCTTCACAGAGACGATCGGTTTTTTGAAAAACTTGCAACTCCTGATGTAACTGTTGCGGATCTCATTGGCGATGTAGATCCTATAAAAGCTGCTAATATGAAACTCTCTTATGCCGATGAACGCGTCATCCACTTTGGAATGATCCCCAGGGCCCACCGCTGTATTTTTGTATTGAACGAATTGCCAGATCTGCAAGCCAGAATTCAAGTGGCACTTTTCTCAATTCTTCAAGAAAACGAAATTCAAATCCGTGGATTTAAATTGAGATTGCCTATTGAGACGCAATTTGTTTTTACAGCCAATCCCGAGGACTATACGAACCGCGGCAGTATTGTTACCCCATTAAAAGATAGAATTGGATCTCAAATTTTGACCCACTATCCCAAAGACTTAGAAACTGCCAAACAAATCACGGCCCAAGAAGTGCAAACACAGCCATCCACATCAGAGGCCATACACATCCCAGAGTTGGCAAGAGATTTAATTGAACAAATTGGTTTCGAGGCACGAAAAAGCGAATTTGTAGATGCCAAAAGTGGGGTCAGTGCCCGGATGAGCATCAGCAGTTTTGAAAATTTAATCAGTGCGGCCGAAAGGCGGATCCTTATAAATAACGAAAGAGAAACCAGCATTCGCATGTCAGATTTTTTGGGAGTGGTATCTGCCATTAATGGGAAAGTTGAGTTGTTGTACGAAGGGGAACAACAAGGGGCCGAACAAGTGTCATTTCATTTGATAAGTCAAGCGGTAAAAGCATTGTTCCTAAATTATTTCCCTGAAATTAAAAAATTGGAAAGACCTGATGAAAAAGGACCATTTGATGATTTATTAGCTTGGTTTTACAAAGACAATGAATTATTTTTAGAAGATATATTACCAAATAATAGCTATCAAGACACATTGATGGGCATCCCAAATTTGGAAAAACTCGTTTTGAAATTCGCTCCAGACTGTCTGAAAAAAGACAAGTATTTTATGATGGAATTTTTATTGTGGGGCTTGGAAGCCAATAAAAAATTACAAAAATATCGCACCATTGAAGGTTTGCAATTTAGTGATGCTTTCGGTCGTATTTTAGATGGATTCTAGTATCTAAAACTAGGCCACTAAACATGCTATTGACTATTGTCCTTTGATATTTCTTTCGTATTCTAAATGCAAAATATTGCTCAGTTCAGCGGCTTTATCTCTGAGCGCCGGATGGTTAACTACATTTATATTTTCATCTTTGTCACGTCTGTGATCATAAAGCATTTTTGTCATGACTTCGTGGCCATTGGGGTTTATAAATTCTGTATAACTAAAAGCATTTGTTTTTAATGTGAAACCGTTGGTTCGCTTGATCAAAATCTGTTGTTTACCCTCTAATGCTGTATTGTTTAAAATTGGCACCAAACTGCTACCATCTAATTGTTTTTTTGGGGCTTTAAGCCCACAAATTTCAACCAATGTAGGATATATATCCACCAGCTCAGTCAAAGCATCTGTACTGCCTTTGACTTTGGATTGTGGATTGTAAATAATAAGTGGCACTTGTGTAGAGGTGTTGTAATTTGTAAATTTTGACCACTGGGTGTGCTCCTGTAAATTATAGCCGTGATCGGACACCAAAACAACAACGGTATTGTCATCTAAAGCTTGTTGTTTTAGACCTTCTAATATTTTACCAATCAAAGCATCTGTATATGAAACAGTCGCGTAATATCCGTGAATTAAATCAATGGCGATGCTGTCTGAAACCTGGCCTTGTTTTGGGATGTTGTCATAGCTGCGCATCTCTTGCCAGTTGCTAATGCTCATGGCTGGTGCATTTTCTGGAATGTAGTTATAATTTTCAGGTTGTTTAATATGGCTTCTTTTGTACAGATCCCAATACTTTTTGGGGGCGTTAAATGGCAAATGAGGACTGATGAATCCCGCTGTTAAAAAGAAGGGTTTTTTGCTTTGTTTTAGCTTTTTAAGATCTCTAAGAACTTTTTGGGTCAACAACCCATCAATATAAACTGAATCTAATACCGAAGCCTTTTCATAAGCAGGTCCACTGTCAGTTTTTTGATATTGATCCCTGTTAGCGGGAGTTTGGTAATCTTTCCACAACGATTGCCAATAATCAGTTGGGGCCAATCCCTTATCGTTTTTATCAAATGCATATGGCCTCCAAACCTCGTTCCAATCCGTTTCTCTGTCGTCTAAATGGTGGTAAATTTTACCGTTTGATATAGTAGTATAACCACTTTTTTTAAACAACTGCGGAAGGGTAATGGCCCATGGGGTTTCTTCCTCAACAAATGTCTTGTAGTCTAAAAATCTATCCTTTGTGGGCAACATGCCTGTCAGCATGCTGGCGCGGGAGGCGCCACAAACAGGAACATTGCAATAGGCATTTGTAAATGTAATGCCTTTTTTTGCAAGTGCATCAATGTTAGGGGCCTGTATATGACTGGCGCCAAAACTGGGCAATTCAGGGCGTAAATCGTCTATAAACAAAAAAAGGACATTTGGTCTTTTTTGAACTTGTTTAAATTTATTCGCACCAAAGCCCAAAAGCACCACTAGAAAAAGCAAGCCTATTTTTTTCATTGCTAAATTATTTTGGCCTATAAATGTAAACAAATTAAAACAGTTGTTTTTTTATGATGTTAGGTTTAAAGCTAAGCACAAATCCACAAAGAAAATTTTAAAAATCTAAAACTGTTCAAAAAATAAGTGTATTTTAATCCATTAGACATTAATAACTAATGTTAAAAGGGAAAGGGAAGCCGTGGTTTAAAAAGTTATTGAAAATGGTAAAAAAATAAAAATATGAGGATTAATAGTGCAAAAATCCAATTGAATCTAATTATTTTTTTGATGTGTGGACTGTTATATACACAAGAAAACTCACAACCAAACATTGTTTTGATTAATGTGGATGATATGGGATGGAAGGATCTTGGATTTATGGGCTCAAATTTCTACGAAAGCCCAAACATAGACCAATTGGCATCAAAGGGAGTGGTATTCTCAAACGGATATGCATCAGCGGCCAATTGTGCGCCGAGCAGAGCCTCACTTATGACAGGCTTATGGACACCCAGGCATGGTATCTACACTGTAGGTTCCTCTAAAAGAGGAAATACTGAAGACAGAAAATTAGTCCCCTCAAAAAACAAAACAATCCTGTCCACTTCATTTAAGGTGTTGCCACAAATTTTAAAAGAAAATGGGTATACCACCTGCCATTCAGGTAAATGGCATCTATCAAATGATCCAAAATCATTTGGTTTTGATGTGAACATTGGGGGAAGTCACGCTGGCTACCCAAAGAGCTACACCCCACCCTATCAGAATGTCAAAATTGAAATGGGTAAAAACAGCTATTTAACAGATTTAATTACAGAAAAATCCATTGCATTTATAGAGCAGGCCCAACAGCCTTTTTTCCTGTACTTTTCCCCTTATGCTGTGCATTTGCCTTTAAATCCAATTGATAGTCTTGTGGGCAAGTATAAAAATAAAGCAACAGAAAACGGACAAAACAACGCCAAGTATGCGAGCATGGTAGAAAATCTCGATCGAAATATTGGATTGCTTTTAGACGGCCTCAAAAACACAAATACCCTCATTGTTTTCACCTCAGACAATGGTGGCCTGTACGGAATCACCGCGCAGAAACCTCTGAGAGCTGGCAAAGGAAGTTATTATGAAGGTGGCATACGTGTTCCTTTTGTGTTTGTTTGGGAAGACAAAATCCCAAAAAGGTCAAAAAGTGATACACCCATCACAAATTTAGATCTCTTCCCCACCCTTTTAACAGCGGCGCAAATTCCAACCGATGAGCAGGCGTTTGATGGCTGTAATTTACTCCCCCTATTGATGCAAAAAAAGAACGGAATAGACAGGGCTCTATATTGGCACTTTCCTGTCTATATTCAAGCTAAAAAATGGAAAAATTACAGCTCTGAAAACAGAGATTCACTATTTAGAACCCGCCCGGGTTCAGTGATTCGAAGAGGAGATTGGAAGTTACATTATTATTTTGAAGACGAGAGTGTAGAGCTTTTCAATCTTAAAAATGATATCGAAGAATGCCATAATTTAATGTCAAAAAAACCAGGAAAAAGGAAAGAACTATTGACTGAATTACAAAGCTGGTGGGCTCAAACAAAAGCGCCAATTCCAAATGAAAAAAACCCCTATTTCAAAATAGGTAACTGATACGTTACAAAATTTGGTATAGAAATCCGTTTGCAGTTCAATTCATCTTTGACTAAAATACTTTGTCAAATACAGAAAATTTTTGATTGCAAAGTATTGAGTTTTATAATTTTCGAGAAATATCAGTGTAAAAAGCGGTAGTTTTTTCACCATTTTTTAACCAAAAACCCGTTTCCATCGTAGTTTTACCAGCCCTGATATAAACACTTAATTTTGCAGCCTCATCTTCGGGATTTAAGGAAAGTCTGTATTCTTTATCCCCGAGTCTTAAAAAGCCAGAATCAAAGTCCATTCTTTCTCCTTTTGTTTGAACCTCCCAAAATGGGGTCGCAGCCCTGGCGTCTTCAACTTCTGCAGCTAGTGGCAAATGGGTTTCTTTGGGCCATCTTCGCAAACTGATTTCATAAGTTCCAGATTGCTTAAAGTTTACACTCAATGTACCAGTTGCGACGGGAATGCCTTTACGAATGTCTTTTTGATCCCAGGCCGTGATGGAATTGACATGGATGTCATGACAGCTCAAAGTATTGATTTGATTGGGTTCAATATCTATATAAGAGTATTTAAATTCTGTGGCGGCCTCTATCCACCAAGAATCGTAATAATCTTGTAATTGAGTGGCCATTTTCGGCTGGCTGCTAAAAAGATTTTGTACTTGACCGGGGTCTGTCTTTACATTGTACAATTCATTGCCATTGACCAGCCGCCAACTTTGATACATCACACAGCTTTGTTTTCCCTTTACAGGCCACTGATTGCGCTGTGTATCTGTAACCAGCATGCGTTCAGAAGTTTTATTGGATTGTATAAAGGGTGAAAGATCAATGCCATCAATCGTCTTGTCGGGTGTAAAGGCAACCCCTGCCAAGGCCGCTAAAGTGGGTAAAACGTCCACGTGAGCAGACAAGCCGCTAAAGTTTTTACCGGCTGAAAAACCTCCTTTTTTCCAATGCATGATAAAAGGCACCCTATGACCGCCGTCATATTCGCTTGTTTTAGTACCTTTCATTAGCGCATTATAGCCATACCACTTCTTTTCTTTTTTATTGTATTTATAGCCATTAGAAGTACCATTGTCCGTGGTAAATATTAAGATTGTATTGTCCGTGAGGTCTAAAGATTTTAATGTGTTGGTCAGCTTACCAAAATTATCATCAATATTACTAATCATTCCATAAAACCGTTTTTGAGAGTCTAACAAAGCAGGGTTATCCTTATAAATATTATAATAAGCTTCGGGTACATTGAAGGGGCTGTGTGGGGCGTTTAAGCTTAAATAGCATAAAAATGGGGCAGATTTAGACTTTTTGATAAATGTCAAGGCTTCCTCAAAAAACACGTCGGTACAATAACCCTCCGTTTTTTCAGGAACGCCATTTCTAAAATAGGTATCATCATTGTAATCATTGCCCCAATAATCTGGGGTTTGACCGACGCCACCCCCCTTGTGATAAAAGGTCTCTTGAAATCCGCGTTGTTCTGGTAAAAAAGAATAATTATCCCCCAAATGCCATTTGCCAAACATCCCTGTTTTATAACCTGCAGAAGAAAATACATCGGCAATGGTTTCTTCTTCTTGGTTTAACAAAGAACAGCCCGCATTGGTATGCCAGACGCCATTTCTCAAACAATTTCTTGCCGTCATCAAACCAGCCCTTGTGGGAGAACAAGTGGTCCCAACATGGTAATTTGAAAAATTGACAGATTGGGAGGCAAATTGATCAATATGCGGAGTTTTTATTATTTTATTACCATTACATCCCAAATCGCCATAGCCTTGATCATCGGTCATAACGATAATAATATTGGGTATTTCGTTGAGGGCCTTTTGATGATTACAAGCCATAAATACCAAGAAAAAAAAGAAAAAGCAGCAGGGTTTTAACTGGCGTTTCATAAGTGTCTATTTTAATTTAATTGAGCGACGTTTCGTCTTTTGAATTCATTTTCAAAAGCTTTTACAACTTGTTTATAATCTGGATTGTCAGACTGGTTAACAGTTTCCAACGGATCGTTTTGATAATCGTATAATTCTGTAGCAATCAGGCTTCCATTGCGTTCACCAGTTTTATAATTCATCTGCAACCATTTTACATAACGAAATCTTTCACTCCGGAGTGTATAACCCATACGTTTGGCGCCTCTGGGGTATTGAGACAAGGCTGCGAAGCGCAGCGATGTACTAGGGTCTTTCATTAGAGGGACCAAACTTTTTCCGGGGAGATGTTTTGGAATGTTGAGATTGGTGAGTTCGCAAAGCGTTGGAAAGATATCGACAAATTCAGTGGGGCTGTTGTTTTTATTGGCGGTGAATCCTTGTGGAGCAGAAATAATCATAGGTGAGCGAACGGCTTGTTCAAAATTGGTGTGTTTGGTCCAAAGCCCGTGATCACCAAGATGAAATCCATGATCACCCCAAAGTATGACCACAGTATTGTCTTGAATTCCCAAGACCTCTAATTTATCTAAAAGTAAACCCACTTGGGCATCCATATAGCTGGTAGCCGCCATATACCCATGAATCAATTCTATTTGTTTTTGAGCAGTGAGCGGCCCTTGGTTTGGAATGTCGCTGTAAGAACTAATCTCACCAAGATTGCTTCCTTTATAAGCGATATTTGGACTGTTTTTAGCTCTTTGTCGAAATGCTGCTAACGAAATATCTTCTTGGTTGTACAGATCCCAATATTTCTTAGGAGCCACAAATGGTAAATGCGGTTTTGAAAAACCCACGGAAAGAAAGAAAGGAGCCTTGGCTTTGGCGAGTTTATCCAACATTTTTACAGCTGCTCTGGCGTTGGCACCATCAGCATAAGTATCATCTGGAACATCCATAGACTCAGTTGAAGGCCGGCACAAAGGACCGCCCAAATCAGATATGGTCTTGGCGCGGAGGTAATTGACTTTAAATTTTTTACCTGCCACTAATTTTTCAGCTTTTTTCCATGCCGCATTGACTTCTGGATTTGCATACTGCTTTGAATGTACTTTAAGATAAGGGATAGACCAGGAAGGCTTGTCCATATCTTGCCCATTGTCTACGCATCGGTTGTCAAAGGTCTTTCCAATACCCGCAGTCGTATATCCTTGGTTTTTAAAGTATTGTGGAATGGTAAGAATCTGCGGGTTTATATCCCTCATTTTGGTTCTTAAATCCCATACTTGAGTGTAATCCGGATACATGCCAGTGAGCAAACTGGCGCGAGTGGGTCCACAGATAGCTTGTTGACATGAGTTGTTTAAAAACACCGTCCCGGTTTTGGCCAAACGGTCTATATTGGGTGTTTTAACCAAAGGATCTCCATACACCCCTAACAGGGGTTTTAGATCGTCTACAGGAATAAAAAGAACATTGGTTTTTTGAGCACTCAAAGAAGTCGAGGCTGAGATTAAAAAGCCCAAAAGGATTGTAGCCGATAATATATTACTGATGCGTTGATTCATTGTTTTATTTTTAATTTCAATTTTTCAAATTCAATACTCCAAAACCAATGCGGTGTGGCAGGTAAATTTAGGGATTATTACACTCATTTTATCATTTGATTTTGTAGTGTTGAGTTCTATATTTCCAGGCATTAAATAGGCCTTTTTAATGTTTTCTTTGAGATTGATTTCAACAGTGGTGTCGTAAATAGGCACCAAGTCGTCAATGACCTGCGCCACCCCACGCTGGACTGGTACAGCATAAAGCAAGTGCGCAACATAACGGTTTTTTTCTGGAAAATGTAAAAGATTGACCCGACCTGAACTCGGTAAGTTGGCCCGAACCATCGGAGTGGTCAACAAAGCATCCAACGTATTTTTAAAGAGTTCTCTGTGAATTTGAGCCCCATACTTTAGGTACATTTTATCCAGTGGGTGGGCTACGACCATTGTGTTTCCATCTCTATAAATCGCAGGGTGTGTGGCGGGCTGCAGATTGTAAGGGGTATTTTGATGGGAGGTATAATGTGCTTTTGTACGGCTAAAATAAGGTTCTCGAATGCTTGCCAGCAGCTTTACAGTTGCGTCGGGTTTGATTTTTATGGCTGGCATATAATTTAAAAACGGAGATCGAACTACATTTTTTGACAGTGCCTCAGAAACGACTGTATAATCTACATCATAGCTGGCCTTGCCAAGGTAAGTACCACCAACATCCAATGCAAAACCGCTCCTATCTCTTTTTAATGCCCCTTCACCAAGGATTAATAATTTACCGCCATCAGCAACAAATTGATTTAAAGTTTCAACATTTTTAGCAGATAAATTTGGCTTACTTGGAATGATAATTAGTTCCAAATCAGACCAATCTTTTAGGTTGTTAACCACCACGTAATTTGTTTGGGTGTCAAGCAGTAAAAGACTGGCAGCTTGCTCAGTATGATTGTCAAAGGTCATCCATAAGCCGGTTTTGGCAACTTGTTTTCCGCCGGGGCCAAAAGCTTCAATGCTCTTGACATAAGAAAAAGCAGAACCGATGTTTTTATAGGTTTCACTATCAATAATTCCCGAGGGATGCAACTGGTCTCCAAAATTCACATTGGCCCCAAAGGCAATCATGGAAGCCGCTTCGTATTTTAAAGCATTGGGGTATTTAAACCCTCCAAACTCCCCCCAAGCGGTATGAAACTTTCCGCTCATACCGGTGACTGGCTTGCCCATATTGCTGAAATATTTAGCGCGCAATGGAAATTCATTATAGCCCTCCCAAGTGGTGGGTAAATCTTCTAAATCGTAACTGGTATTGTATTCATAGAGTTTATATTTGAAAGTATTGGAATTGTTCATGTGGGTGGACCAGTTATAAAAAATAGAGGCATCTGGATGGTATTTCTTGATAATTGCATTACAAGAGGCCATAAAAAACTTGAGTTTTTCAACATGGTGCATTTCAACTTCCAAATCATTGTCTACATCGATGCCCGCTTTTTTAAAACCCGCTCTGCTATAAGCGTTGTAATTGATGGCATTGTTGGGGATGATATCATACCAGAATCCATCTAGCTCGTAATTTTTACACAACTCCTCGGTTTGTTTTAAAATCATTTCGAGATAGCCTCCCTCGGGCATTAACAGTTCCCAAGTAAAATTGGGGTAAGGATCTTCGGCGTTTAAGGATTGGATAAGATCTCCTTTCTTTGATTTTCCATTTTTATTTTTGATGACCCACTCCGGATGGGTGACCGCATCCAATGCAGACCAACCAATTGCAAAATAAAAAGGTGTTTTAATACCGATTTCGTGAGAGGCCTCAAGCTGAGACTTTAACAAATCAAAGCCCAAGTTGGGGTGTTGGGTCCCTACTTTGGTTGGGTAATAAGAAAAACCGTGGTGTCCCTTTGCAAAAATATTGATGGAGCTGACATGCGCATCGACTAGGGCTTTTTGCCATGATGCTTTGTCAAATTTTTCCCCTATATTTTCAAGTTGTTCTGAAGTGTGAAAATCCAGATGAACCTGACGGCTTGAAAAATCTTCAGAGGATACTTCTGGATTTTGAGCCTTTAAAATACTTGTGACAATTGTTAAACTTAGAAGGGTATTTAAAATTTTCATACTGTTTTATTTAAAACTTATTGTTGATCCCAAAATCTGAAGGGATCGTTGAGCGCTTTCATTTCTGCCAACAAAAGGGCTTCCATTTCTTTGCGTTTTGCAGCATATTTTGGCTGGTCTGCTAAATTGATTTGGTTCTTTTTTGGGGTATTTCCAGTGAGTGCAATGATTTTGGGGTCCTGGTGCTCAATTAAGAGTTCGTCGGGATTATTTTTTAAATTAAACAGTTGTGTTTTTCGCACTTGACCGTCCATAACATCGTATTTGATCAGTTTCCATTTCCCTTTTTTTAGCGAGCGAATACCCGGTTTTGTCCCACCAGAATAGACCCCATAAGTAACATCTCTAATGGTTTTAGCTTTGCCTTTTAAAACAGATTTAAAACTCTTCCCATAGACTGTTTTTGGGATTTTAATCCCTGCCAAATCACAAAGGGTTGGCAAAACGTCAGATAAATAAATATTGCCCTTTGCTTTTTTATTGCTTTTGATATGAGGTCCTTTGACTATAAAAGGAATTTTTAAACTGTGTTCGTATAAATTTTGCTTGCCCATTAAACCGTGTTTTCCAACGGCAATCCCATGATCTGAAACAAAGAAAATATAGGTATTTTCGAGCTCACCCGTGGCTTCCAATTTATCAATTACCCGACCAATTTGGATGTCTATGGCCTCAATAGTGGCAAGTTCTTTACCTCTTTCATTTCTGATCGTGGCTTCATCTCTTTGGGTTAGCACTCCTTCAACACTATTTTCATCTCTTAAGTCTGGATGGCCCTCTTCAAATGGATGGGCGGGTAGGTAATTGATGGGTAACTTAGGGGCCTTTTTATTGATAGTTTTTGGAGGCCCCGGGTTAACAGCGCCGTATTTCTCTAGAAGGGCTGGCTTTCCGCGCCTTGGATCATGCGGATGTGAGAAACCCAAATAAATAAGAAAGGGTTGGGCTGTAGGTTGATCGATTCTTCTTTGCAGATAATCAATGACTTTATCCGAGTGCCATTGGCTGCCGTTTTCATCATCAGCATCTCTGTTGGTTTTGTCATAGCGCTCATCAAACAACAAATTGGCACCTTCGTAACTATTACCGCGTTTACAAGTTCTAAAGGTGTAATAGCCTGCTCTTTTAAAAAGGGCTGGCAGGCTGTAATAGGAAGGATCTTCTGCGGATATTTTCGCATAATTTTCTTCCATTTTATGAGTGTAATCTAGAGGTGGGTATTTCACATTGAGATTTTGAGTTTCCCAAACACTACGCCCAGTCATCAGCATACATCGAGAGGGCGTGCAAACCGCCCCCCGAAAAGATCCCATGTGGTGGGCAGAAGTCAAAGACAGCCCCTCACGCGCAAGCTTGTCTATGTTTGGGGTGTCACAAGCAGTATCGCCGTAAACCCCAAGAGTTTGCGCATCCTGGTCGTCATTGATAATAAAAAGGATGTTGGGCTGTTTTTGGTTGGTGTTTTGAGCCCTTGAAAAAAGCCCTGTGAAGAGCATACATATTATCCCTATCTTTTTTAGAGCAATTAGTTTTTTTGGTTTAGCAGTCATTTTTTTTTAATTTATTTAGCGCCCCCTACAATTTTAAATACATGGGCGGCATTTAAGGGATTGCTGGGA
>PBQM01000028.1 GCA_002725015.1 Flavobacteriaceae bacterium
AGACGCCAATGTACTTATTTTTGAGCGTGTAAGAGAGGAAATAGCCAAAGGGAAAGGACAAAAAGAATCAGTTAGAGATGGGTTTTCAAACGCCTTGTCTTCTATCTTAGACGCCAATATTACGACCGGCCTCACCGCTCTGATTCTATACACTTTTGGAACGGGTCCAATCAAAGGATTTGCAACCACGCTTTTAATTGGGATTGTCACTTCTTTATTCACAGCGATTTTTATTTCCAGGCTCTTTATTGATTGGGACTTGAACCGCGGCGGAAAAATTCAGTTTTCTACCAAATTAACAAAAGGGCTTCTCAGCAGTGTTAAAATAGAATTCCTCAAGAAAAGGAAAGCGGCTTATTTGTGCTCTTCTGCCATTATTTTAGCAGGGCTTTTCTCACTATTTACTACGGGGCTAGATCAAGGAATTGACTTTGTTGGAGGGCGAACATATACGGTAAGATTTGCCAAGGATATGAATACAGAAGCGGTTAAAACTGCGGTGAATAAAGTGTTTAACAGTGCTGAGGTAAAAACCATTGGAACTGCCAATCAATTGAAAATTTCAACCAAATATAAATTCAATGAAAACTCTGCCGAAGTAGATGCGGAAGTTCAAGAAAAATTATATACGGCATTGCAAACTTTTTTACCCGAAGGAACATCTTACAAACAATTTACATCTGCTGAAAACAACGTTGGAAAAATGTATTCAGGTAAGGTAAGTCCTACTATTGCAGATGATATCAAACGCTCTTCGGTTTGGGCTATTTTAGGTTCACTTATTGTTGTCTTTTTATATATCTTGTTTAGATTTAAAAAATGGCAATTCTCATTGGGCGCAGTGGCGGCGGTATTTCACGATGTTCTTATTGTATTGGGAATTTTCTCAATCGCTTGGAGGTATTTGCCTTTTAGTATGGAAATCGATCAAGCCTTTATCGCTGCAATTTTAACGGTGATTGGATATTCTTTAAATGACACTGTTGTGGTCTTTGATAGAATCAGAGAATACATCAACGAGCATAGCAGCTGGGATTTTGGCAGAATAGTCAATGGCGCCTTAAACAGCACTTTGAGTAGAACATTGAATACCTCACTCACAACTTTAGTTGTATTGATGGCCATGTTTGTTTTTGGTGCCGATTCACTCAGAGGATTGCTGTTTGCACTTATTGTTGGCGTGCTGGTAGGAACTTATTCCTCTGTTTTTATCGCAACGCCCATAATGCATGACACTTTAAAACGCTTGGATAAAAAATCTTAGTTGTGTAAAGAATCAAACAAAAAAGCTCGGCTGAAAAGCCGAGCTTTTTTGTTTAAAATATATTTTATTGAGTTTTGATTTTATAAAAAAACATAAAATAGATCCCAATCATAATAAATGGAATGCTTAAAACTTGGCCTGTATTCAAACCCAAAATCCAATCCTCTCTGCCGTCTACTTGCGCAATTTTAAACTGTTCCACAAACACCCTCACTGTCATCAATAACAACAAAAACAACCCAAATAAATACCCTTCTTGTAATCCTTTTTTAGTTCTCCAGTATGTTGAGTATACAATTAAAAAAACAAACACATATCCCAGAGCTTCATAGAGTTGACCAGGGTGTCGTGGAATGTTGTCAACCGCTTTAAAAACAACAGCCCATGGCAGCCCCTCAGCCGCCGCTTTTCCAATAATTTCGGAGTTGAAAAAGTTCCCAATGCGAATAAATATCCCCCCCAAAGCACAAGCAATGACCACCCGGTCTAAAATCCATAAAACAGATTTTTTAAGCACTTTTTTATTATAAATATACATGGATGTAATCATGCCTATGGTAGCCCCGTGGCTTGCCAATCCGCGAAAGCCCGTAAATTCGAATCCACCACTAAACTTAAAGGGTAGGAAAACGCTGAAAAAATCTTCCCTAAACAGTTCTGATTGGTAAAAAATAACATGGCCTAGTCGCGCACCTATCATAATGCCCAAAACGGAGTACATAAATAAACTCTCCAGTTTTTTTTCCGACTGTTCTTCGTTTTTATAGATCTTTTTCATGATTTGATAGCCCAGTACAAAGGCCAGCATCCACATCAAACTGTAGTAGTGAATTTTAAAATCTCCGAAGAGTCTGATGCCATCTGAGCTAGGTTCCCATACGATTTGCAAAAAATCCATTGTCTTTTATTTTGCTGTAAATATACAGAATTGAATGTGAAAAGAGCAGCGCTTAAATATTTACTGATCTTTGTTTTTTGGGACGGGGTCATGTCCTGAACCGCCCCATGGATGGCAGCTAAGAATGCGTTTTATACTCATCAGTCCACCTTTAAAAATACCATGTATTTGTAAAGCCTCAATACAATAGTTTGAACATGTGGGTTGATAACGGCATCTTGCAGCTAAAAATGGAGAAATCCATTTCTGATAAGTTTTGATAATTAGAATGAACGGTTTGGTAAAAAAGGATTTCATGATCAGTCCAATGAGAATGTTGTACCGTCTTTGCTGTCTTTTAACTGTATGTCTATCTCGGCCAATTGATCTCTAATTTGGTCCGAAAGACCAAAGTTTTTTTGATCCCGGGCTTGCTTTCTCAAGGCAATGAGAATTTCAATGGTTTCACGGAGTTTTTTATCCGAATTGCTGTTGGTATTATCTTGAAGTGCCAGCACCTCAAATACAAAGCCATTGAGAGTGGCTTTTAGGGTTTTTAAATTTTCTGTATCAATACTGCTAGACCCATCTTTGATTTGATTGATGTACTTGACAGCGCTAAAAATTTCAGAAATCAGCATGGGTGTATTGAAGTCGTCATTCATCGCATCATAACAACGTTTTTTCCAGTTCGAAACATCAAAGTTTGTAGCAGTGTTTGAAGGAGTTAAATTCACAAGGGTTTTTAAAGCATCCATTAATTTTAAAAATCCTTTTTCAGAGGCCAAAAGTGCATCGTTGCTAAAATCAAGAATGCTGCGGTAATGGGCTTGCATCATAAAAAATCTTACCACAGAAGGCGAAAATCCTTTTGACAATTGATTTGTATTGCCACTCAGTATTTCACTTGGCAAAATATTATTACCCGTAGATTTTGCCATTTTTTGTCCGTTGAGGGTCAGCATATTGGCATGTACCCAGTAATTTACAGGGCTGCAATCATTCCAAGCTTTGGCTTGAGCTATTTCACACTCGTGATGGGGGAATTTTAAATCTATACCACCACCGTGGATGTCAAAATGCTTCCCTAAATATTTTATGCTCATAGCAGTACACTCTATATGCCATCCTGGAAAGCCCATGCCCCAAGGCGAAGGCCAACGCATAATGTGTTTTGGCTCTGCTTTTTTCCACAAGGCAAAATCCTGTGGATTTTTTTTATCGGTCTGCCCCTCTAAAGAGCGGGTGTTGTGTATAAGGTCTTCAATTTTTCTGCCGCTAAGTACACCATAGTCATAAGACTTGTTATATTTTAAAACATCGAAGTAAACAGAGCCGTTGACTTCGTAGGCCAGACCTTTCTCTAAAATGATTTTTATGATTTCAATCTGATCAACAATGTGGCCTGTCGCCGTAGGTTCAATACTGGGGGGTAAAAAATTAAAAAGATTTAAAATATTGTGAAAGTCTACCGTGTACTTTTGGACGACTTCCATGGGTTCGATTTGCTCAATGCGCGCCTTTTTTGCTATGCGATCTTCTCCTTCGTCGGCATCATTCTCAAGATGGCCCGCGTCGGTAATATTTCTTACGTAACGCACCTTATATCCCAAGTGTTTAAAATATCTAAAAATCATGTCAAAAGACATAAAAGTTCGGAGGTTCCCAAGATGTACATTGCTGTAAACTGTTGGACCACAGACATACATTCCAATGTTACCTTCATTGATGGGTTTAAAAACCTCTTTTTGCCCAGAAATTGAATTGTAAATTGAAATATTATGCTCCGAGAATAAGGACATATTAGTTGAGAGGTTTAAAATTCTGTTTTAAGCTGAATATAGCTAAGAAATTCTTTGCGAACTTCTTTGTCTTTAAATTGGCCTCCAAATTCACTGGTTACTGTACTGCTTTCAATATCGCGTATGCCTCTGGAATTTACACAGAGGTGCTTGGCATCGATAACACAAGCAACGTCATCGGTATTCAATACGCTTTGTAATTCTCTGACAATTTGAATTGTCATGCGTTCCTGTACTTGTGGGCGCTTTGCGTAATAATCAACGATGCGATTCATTTTTGACAAGCCAACTACATTGCCATTGGAAATATAAGCTATATGGGCCCTTCCAACAATAGGAAGGAGGTGGTGTTCGCAAGTTGAGTAAACTGTGATATTTTTCTCCACCAGCATTTCTCCATATTTATATTTATTTTCAAAGGTTGAAGCTTTGGGCTTGTTTTTGGGGTCCAAACCACTAAATATTTCATTGACAAACATTTTTGCAACTCTGTTAGGAGTCCCTTTAAGGCTGTCATCCGTCAAATCTAAACCAAGTGTTTGCAATATATGCAAAACATCGTCTCGAATGATTTCAATTTTTTCGTCTGAATTTAATGCAAAGGCATCTTCTCTTATTGGGGTGTCAGAGCTCGTACCAATATGGTTGTCTCCAATATGATCAAACTTCTCAAGATCTTGAGGGGAAAAATTAACTTTCATGATGTTAAACTATAATTAAACAATTTAAATAAACAGATACAAAGATAGTTATTTTCGTTGTTCAGTACTTTTGTATTTGATATTATTAACATAATTTAATTTTTTTTTAAATAATATTAAAAAAATCCCTATGTTTATGAGGCAGTTATATTGTAGCTGTCTCAAAAATAACCATTAACTCGAATAACTTTTTTGTTTACAAATTTCATTTGTGTAACAAGGATTGTTTTTATAGCCTTTATGCCATCATGAAAACATTATTTCTCAATATTGTTTTTTGTTCTTTTTTATGTGCGCAGTCTCAAAATTTTGAGATTAAAAAACAATTTAAGCAACCCATAAGCTTCAATGCCAATACATCTTCAGCATTTACACCCCAAGAACTCAAAATGTTAGAAGATGTCTATGGATCATTTTTAAAACTAGAAATTTTAGACAGGCCCACTCGTGTTTTGGCAATGAAAGAAATTTTTAGAAATAGGGTTGTAGTGAGGAAAATTTCCGATCCCAATAGTCAAAAGCCATGTCCTTTTCTATCTCAGGTCCCTCTTTTCGATTCATTTGTGTCTGGCCTTACTAGAGAAGCTTCATTTGAGGTCTCCACATTTAATCCTGTCAAATATGATTTTGAATTTCACAGCGACAAAAATCAAATTTTTAGGGTAGATAACACGGATTACTTTATTATAATTAAACCACAACACTACAATAATTAGCCATGAAAAAGTTTGTGATTTTAGTTTTTATTTTTACGGGGTTCATTGTCTCAGCCCAAGACCATCACTGTGCCATGGAATCTCATATGGAGGAAATGATGAAAGATCCACATTTTGCCAGAGAATGGGAGTTACAACAGCAGCAGTTTAAACAGTCTGTAAAACAAAATTTAGGCGCAAATTTTCGGCAGCAAATAATGGACGAAATTGTAATTCCTGTGGCCGTTCACTTTCCATCTGGCCTTGAGTCTGATCGCGCTTGTCTAGAGGCCCTTGCACAAAATCAGGTTGATATACTCAACGGGGATTTTACGGCTACAAATCCAGATTCAAATTTATGGAACACAGCCGCTCAATTTTATCCTGGAGTGATTCATGGCGTAGCCAACGTACAATTTTGTATTGCCACCTCAAACCACCCAACGGCTACTGATGACGATTTAGTAGAAGGGGGGCCTGCAGTCACCATAGGATATGATTTTGGAGGTGGTAGTGATGCGGACAATGCATGGAGTGGTTATATGAATTTTTTAGTCAAGGACATAGGCGGAAGTGTATTGGGGTATTCCCCTCTAGGTGGAAGTATCAATGCAGGACAATCTGTAGTTATAAATACCTATGCATTTGGTTCGGGTACTGGCTGTTCTGCTTCTGGTATTGTTCCAGGCGGTGGTTCAAATTTAGGCAGAACTACAACACATGAACTTGGGCACTTTTTTAATTTACAGCATACATTTTCTGGCTCTTGTGCATCTGATGACGGAATTGCAGACACCCCAAATATTGTCAATCCAAATTATGGCTGTCCTGCACCTGGTTCTATTGCTGGCTGTGAGTCGGGAGAATTCGCTTTGACTATGAGCTATATGGACTATGGAAATGACCCTTGTTTGTATATGTTTTCCCAAGGTCAAACCGATGTGATGGATACCTATGTTGGAATTCTACAAAGCCAGTTTAAGCCTAATACAATTCCCGTCTGCGTCCAAATTCCGGAGTACATTATAACCAACGGTTCTGTGACAAGTTGTAATGGACTTTTTTATGATTCAGGAGGTGCTGGAGACGCGACGGATCCCGGGCAATATACCAACAATGAAGTTTATACATATACAATATGCCCTGAAGGCCCAGGACAATCCACTCAATTGGTTTTTTCTGAGTTTCAAACTCAAAATAATACTGATGTGATGAGCATATACAATGCATCTGATGCCTCTGATCCCGCAACACTCATTGGAGAGTTTTCCGGCACCAACAGTCCCGGAACGGTTGCCGCAACTCTGACAAATACTTCAGGCTGTTTGACCATTGTCTTCACCTCTAATGAATTTAATACTGACCTAGGTTGGGAAGCCTTTATTTCTTGTATCAACCCTCCTGCAGAATGTCAAACTATTGTTGCGCAGCTAGACAGTGCATCTCCAGCACCTAATGATGAGGGAATCATTTTGGTTTGTCAAGGTGAATCAATTACACTAAATGGAAGTGGTCAGTTTTCTGAAGCTGGTGGTGGTACTGGTGCAGCCTATCAGTGGGATATTGGTGACGGAACCACTATCAGTGGGCAATCTGCTACATTTTCTTTTGATGCGCCCGGTGTTTACATTGCAAATTTGAACATATGGGATACTAATACCACTGTCTTTCCCGAAGGTTGTAAAAATGACAACAAAATAAATCAAGTTATTAGGGTCAGTACCACGCCTGATATTTCTGCTTCTGACGATACAGCAACCTCAATTTGTTATGGTGACAGCTCTACGATTACAGCTGTAGTAACACCCACTCCTTATATCAACGAATGTACACCTCCGGAGAGTAATGTTACTTTCTTGCCCGATGGAAATGGAGATGTATACAATACATGTATCGTAGTGGATTGTTTTGAATCGGATCAAACACTAGAGGATATTTCACAAATTATTGATATCTGTTTAAATATAGAACACTCTTACCTTGGCGATTTGGATATAATTATCGTAAGTCCCAATGGTCAACAAGCGTATCTTCACCAATACGATATTTTTAGCAGCGGTGGTGGTACTTTTCTGGGGGCTCCTATTGATGATGAAAGCACAACTCCTGGCACTGGAGCAGATTATTGTTTTTCTGCAAATGCAACATCACTGCTTGTGAATGGGCCCACCATAATGGCAGGCAATCCTGCAGGTCTATCAATTGCGCCAGGGACCTATTTACCGCAGCAATCTTTTAATCAACTTGTTGGCAGTCCACTCAATGGAAATTGGTGTATAAAAGTGGTTGATAATATACCCATTGACAATGGATATATTTTCTCATGGGGTATCAATTTTGATTCTAGCATCGTACCTCCAAATCAGTCCTTTACACCAGATATTGTTTCATCTGTTTGGTCTGATGACCCAACCATCACAGACGTCAATGGAGATACCATTAGTATTTCA
>PBQM01000029.1 GCA_002725015.1 Flavobacteriaceae bacterium
AAACAACAGAACCACACCGTCAAATATCCGTTGATAATATTATAAACAACTCAAATCCGGCATGGACCAAAACACCAACAGATTTAAAAGATGAAGACTATAAAGGCTTCTACAGAGAGTTGTATCCCATGCAGTTTGAAGAGCCTTTGTTTAACATTCACTTAAATGTTGATTATCCATTTAATTTGACAGGGATTTTATATTTTCCCAAGCTATCCAATGACATGAATATCCAAAAAGACCGGATACAGTTGTATCAAAACCAGGTATTTGTAACGGATAACGTCGAGGGAATTGTACCAGAATTTTTAACCATGCTCCGTGGTGTTATTGATTCTCCAGACATTCCATTAAATGTATCGCGATCATATTTACAAGCGGATGGAGCTGTTAAAAAAATCGCTTCTTACATCACCAAAAAAGTTGCCGATAAATTAAAGTCATTATTTAAGGACAATCGCGAGGAATTTGAAGCCAAATGGAACGATATCAAAATTGTTATTGAATATGGCATGCTTTCTGAAGAAAAATTCTTTGAAAAAGCCGAGACATTTACTTTGTATCCAACGGTGGATGGGAGCTATTATACCTATGAAGAATTATACAATAAAATCAAGGCAAAGCAAACGGATAAAGACGATAAATTAATAATTTTATATGCCTCAAATGCTGAAGAACAACACAGTTATATTGAAGCCGCAAAATCCAAAGGCTATGAAGTCTTATTGTTGGATTCTCCGATTGTATCTCACTTGATTCAAAAACTTGAAAGCAGCAAGGAAAAAATTTCATTTAGCCGTGTTGATGCCGACCATTTGGATAAACTTATTCAAAAAGAGGAAGTTTCAATCTCTAAATTGAACGATGAGGAAAAAGAAAAGTTGAACGCTCAGCTTAAAGAGGTTATCTCCTCAGAGAAATTCATCGTACAATTAGAGGCCATGGACAGCAATGCAGCACCTTTTATCATTACACAGCCCGAATTTATGCGCCGCATGAAAGAGATGCAACAAACTGGCGGTGGTGGCGGTATGTTTGGAATGGGTAATATGCCTGAAATGTACAACCTAGTTGTCAATACCAATTCGGACTTGGTAAATCAAATTCTAAATACCAAAACAGCTAAGAAAAGAGAGCGATTGATCACTCAGAGTCTGGATTTAGCCCAGCTTTCTCAAGGTTTACTTAAAGGTGAAGCGCTTACAAACTTTATCAAGCGTAGTTACGAGATCATTAAATAAATTCATACTAATTTAAAAAAGGCGGTTCTAAATATACCGCCTTTTTTTGTTTGAATATTCAATATGTATTAACTTAGATAAAATCATTATTGTGCTTTTTGAATCCAGAAAACCCGTAACCATCCCGCTCAAAGACGGTGAAGTTTTTTACGCCCCTTGTTTTTTTAAAAATAAAGAAGCCAACAATTACTTCGAAATTTTAAAAAAAGAAATAGAATGGCAGCAAGACGATATCAAAATTTTTGGAAAGGTATATGCACAGCCCAGACTTACAGCTCTTTATGCAAACAACGACAACCCCTACCGATATTCAAATATTACAATGCATCCTAAAAAATTTTCTCCCACCCTCATCAAAATAAAATCTGTGGTTGAAAATTCTGGCTGCTTAGAGTTTACGAGTTGCTTGCTGAACTTGTACCGGGATGGTCAAGACAGCAACGGCTGGCATGCCGACAATGAAAAAGAATTGGGAATAAATCCAGTGATTGCCTCCTTAAGCTTTGGAGCCGAGCGAATGTTTCACATGAAACACCGCAGGGATAGAAACCAAAAATTAAAACTAAAGCTCGAACACGGAAGTTTATTAGTCATGCGTGGAAGCTTACAGCACCACTGGCTGCATCAAATACCGAAAACAAAGAAAACAGTTGGGGAGCGGATCAATCTTACCTTTAGAAATATAAAGTAAAGGATTATATAAAGGCCGCAAGGGGTTTTGTTAAAGCAAAAAAAAGCACCGATTAACGGTGCTTTTTACTACTAACCAACCAAGTGTATTATTAAATACAATCTTTACTTTGTAAAATTACAATGAATTGATTTTACAATGAGAAGGTTTAACATTAATTTCACAAAAAGGAAAAAGCATCATTTAAATGATGCTTTAACCACTAACCAACCAAAATATATTACTAACAAAAAAATTAAATAATATATTTTTTAAGTTACAAGTACCGTGCCACAGTTTGGTTTGCTTAAAGAAAATGTGAATTACTAGGGACTAAAGTTACAGTTTATTTAATTTTTCAATTAAGGCACTCCCCTTTGTCTCTAACTCAGAAACAATGCCCTTAAAGTGAGTTTTTGGACTTTCAATATTTTTGGCATTGACTTTTTCTATCAATATGTCAAACGTTTCAATGGCCTCATCAATAATGACCTCACTGTCTTTGGCATTTTTATCAGGGTTTGCTGTTTCCCAAATATAAACCGCTTCAATAATATCCCCTAAAACGTAATTGATGTCCTTTTTTAAATTTCTAATATTTGCCATAATTGAGTTATTTTTTTGCAATTTACACCAATTTTGGGGATAAAATACAGTTGTAAATTATTTCCCAGAATAAGAAACAAAATTTCTTGGAGTCTCGTAAAGCGTGACCTCTAAATCGAGATGGGGGTCTAATACAAGCTTAAGTTTATTGTAAATAACAATGGCGATGTTTTCGGCGGTTGGGTTTTTGGCTTTAAATTCTGGAACTTCAAGATTGAGATTTTTATGATCAAAGGCATCTTCAACCTCCGACTTTATATAGTCTTTTAAAATTTTAACGTCTACAACATAGCCTGTTTCAGGGTCCACCTCTCCAGTCACACTGACAATTAATTCATAATTATGCCCGTGAAAGTGGGGGTTGTTACACTTTCCAAAAATGGCCTCATTCTTTTCGGGACTCCAGTGGGGTCGGTATAAGCGATGGGCGGCATTAAAGTGGGCCCGGCGGCTGACAGTTACTCTCATGCGTTGGTATTTAGATGTTTATAAAATTTATCAAATATGATTTTAAACCAAGCTGTATACAATTCAGGTTGGATGGCGATGTCTTCTTTTACAGTCTCTAGAGGCATCCATTTCCAAGATTCTACTTCCTCCCTGTTAATGGTTGGACGGTTTTCATAATGCCCGAGCATCACATGGTCAAATTCATATTCTGTGAGACCGTTATCAAATGGGGCTTTATAAATGAAAGAGGTGACTTCCTTAAGGGGAGTTGTAAAACCCATTTCTTCTTTTAAACGTCTGGTTCCAGCTTCAATATTGGACTCCCCATCGCGCTGATGGCTACAACAAGTGTTGGTCCACAGAAGAGGAGAATGGTATTTGTGTGCTGCGCGTTGTTGCAGCATCAATTCATTTTTAGAGTTAAAAATAAAAACAGAGAAAGCTCGGTGCAAAACTGCTTTTTCATGAGCTTCCATTTTAGGCATCAACCCTATCTTTTCATCCTTTTCATTGACAAGTATAACCCGTTCTTCAATCATACAGCTAAATTATCAACTATATTATAATATTATATTAATTAAATGCTAAAATAAAAGAGCGATTTCAAATCCTATAATTAACTCATATAGGGATTGGATTTAAATATTAAACGGCTTTTGAAATCTAAAAAAGGCTGAAACAAACTACAACTTACAAGTCTGTAAAACTTCTTGTATAAAGGCATTTAACTTTGCGAATAACCAAGCTATGGACATCTTGTCATAAACATAAACAATAGATAAAATTTGAGCGGTGGGATAAAAAACTTCATCGATAAAAAGTGTTGACAACTTTGACAGGATTTGTCTTTGAATTAAGACAAGAAAACAGGACAAAAATATTTCAATTTAAAATATTCACAGTCTCAAATATTGTATTCACTATCGGCCTAAATTTGTAAATTTCCTCACTAGATAATGGTATATTTACAAAAATTATTTTAATGTCCTTTAGCAGCGAAATTCAGCGTCGGCGCACCTTTGGAATCGTATCTCATCCAGATGCTGGTAAAACAACACTGACCGAAAAACTACTGCTTTTCGGTGGAGCCATACAAGAAGCAGGTGCCGTGAAAAGTAATAAAATTAAAAAAGGCGCCACCAGTGATTTTATGGAAATTGAACGGCAGCGTGGAATTTCTGTGGCGACCTCAGTTTTGGCTTTTGAATACAAGGGGATTAAAATCAATATACTAGACACCCCTGGGCACAAAGATTTTGCGGAGGACACCTTTAGAACACTGACCGCAGTAGACAGTGTAATTGTAGTGATTGATGTAGCTAAAGGGGTTGAGGAGCAAACTGAAAAATTAGTGCAAGTCTGCCGGATGCGAAACATTCCTATCATTGTTTTTATCAATAAATTGGACCGTGAAGGAAAGGATGCTTTTGATCTCTTAGATGAAGTAGAGCAAAAATTAGGGCTTAAAGTCACACCGCTGAGTTTTCCCATTGGGATGGGCTATGATTTTCGTGGAATTTACAATCTTTGGAAAAAGAACATCAATCTTTTTACTGCTGACAGTAAAAAAGACATCAATGAGACCGTAGAGGTGTCTGATTTAAAAGACCAGATGCTAGACAAGCTTATTGGAGAATCAGCAGCAGAAACACTTAGGGAAGAAATTGAAATGGTTGAAGGCATTTATCCAAATTTTGACAGATCCGCTTATTTAGAGGGGGAGTTACAACCGGTATTTTTTGGATCAGCACTCAATAATTTTGGGGTCAAAGAACTTCTAGATTGTTTTATTGACATTGCACCTACACCGCGTCCAAAGTCCAGCGAGGAGCGCTTGGTAAAACCAAATGAGGATAAATTCTCTGGCTTTGTTTTTAAAATCCATGCCAATATGGATCCAAAGCACCGCGACCGCTTGGCCTTTATAAAAATAGTCTCAGGTACATTTAAGCGGAATACTCCTTATTTACATGTTCGCCACAACAAGAAATTAAAGTTCTCCAGTCCAAATGCTTTTTTTGCGGAAAAAAAGGCCATAGTAGACATCTCTTATCCCGGTGATATTGTGGGACTTCACGATACAGGAAATTTTAAAATTGGGGACACATTAACAGAAGGTGAGACTTTGAATTATAAAGGCATCCCTAGTTTTTCTCCTGAGCATTTTAGGTATATAAACAACGCCGATCCCATGAAAGCCAAACAACTCTACAAAGGCATCGATCAGTTGATGGACGAGGGAGTGGCACAATTATTTACTCTAGAACTCAATGGCCGTAAACTTATTGGAACGGTAGGCGCGCTGCAATACGAAGTGATTCAGTACCGTTTGGAACACGAATATGGAGCCAAATGCAGCTATGAAAATTTAAATGTTCACAAAGCAGCTTGGGTAGAACCTGAAAACGAAAAAAGTCAAGAATTTGAAGACTTTAAGCGTGTCAAACAACGCTTTTTAGCCAAAGACAAGCAAGGGCAATTGGTGTTTTTAGCCGATTCAAAATTTTCATTACAAATGACCGAACAGAAATACCCTTCCATCAAATTTCATTTGACTTCGGAATTTTAGACTAAAATTTAAATCTGATAAAAAAAGCCCACTCTATAGAGTGGGCTTTTTTTATTTATGCCTGACCAGTAGGCCCAAAATTAAGGGGCATCGGCGGCTGTTCGTAGTCTTTGATCTCACCGTGTGCTTGTTCAAAACGTTTGACATTGTCTCCCAAGGCTTTTGTGAGTCTTTTGGCGTGTTGTGGTGTCAGAATAATGCGGGACTTTACCTTGTTTTTTGGAACCCCAGGCATGATATTGACAAAATCCACAACAAACTCAGAAACAGAATGGTTGATGATGGCCAAATTCGAATAAATACCTTCGGCAATTGCGGCGTCTAGCTCTATGTTGATTTGACCTTTCTGACCTTTCTTTGCTTCGCTCATGACTTAAATATTAAAGGTTTGCTTTTCCTCTTTGGCTTTCATAAGGCTTTCTAGTTCTTCGCTAGAACCGACAATCATATTGTCATACTTGCGAAGTCCTGTTCCCGCTGGTATTCTGTGTCCAACAATCACATTTTCTTTTAGGCCTTCTAAAGAATCTACTTTACCATTGACCGCAGCTTCATTCAACACTTTGGTTGTTTCCTGGAAGGAAGCGGCTGAGATAAAGGATTTGGTCTGTAGTGAAGCACGTGTGATTCCTTGTAAGATTGGCGTCGCAGTAGCTGGGCGCGCATCGCGTGCAGAAACCACTGTTTTATCTTCGCGTTTCAAAATGGAGTTCTCATCTCTGAGTTCACGGGCCGTTACAATCTGCCCCGCCTTAAGCGTTGCAGAATCTCCAGCATCTTCAATGACTTTTTTACCAAATATTTCATCGTTTTCGTCAATAAAATCGGATTTGTGAACCAATTGATTTTCTAGGAAAATTGTATCCCCAGAATCTTGAATTCGAACCTTCCGCATCATCTGACGCACCACTACTTCAAAGTGTTTATCATTGATTTTCACCCCTTGCAAACGGTATACTTCTTGAACTTCGTTCACCAAGTATTGTTGTACAGCCGATGGGCCTTTGATGTTTAAGATGTCGTTTGGAGTAACAGATCCGTCAGACAGCGGCATACCAGCTTTGACAAAATCGTTCTCTTGCACCAAAATCTGATTGGAGAGTTTTACCAAGTACTTTTTGATAGCCCCTGTTTTTGATTCAATGATAATTTCTCTGTTACCGCGTTTAATTTTACCAAATGAAACCACACCATCGATCTCACTCACAACCGCTGGATTAGAAGGATTTCGCGCTTCGAATAATTCGGTAACACGAGGTAGACCCCCAGTGATATCTCCAGCTTTAGATGATTTTCTTGGTATTTTGACCAAAATCTTACCTATGGAAATTTTCTCTTTATCCTCAATCATCAAGTGAGCGCCAACTGGTAGGTTATAAGATCGAATGACTCCGCCTTTTCCATCTTCGATATGGAGGGTTGGAATCAGTTTCTTGTTTCTGGATTCAGAAATCACTTTTTCTTGGAATCCAGTTTGTTCGTCAATTTCTACTTGATAGGTAACGCCCTGTTCTATATTTTCAAAACGCACTTTACCAGAGAATTCAGAAATGATTACCCCGTTGTAAGGATCCCATTGACAGACAACAGTTCCTTTTTTAAGTTTTTGTCGATTTTTAACAAAAATGGTAGAACCATAAGGAATGTTATTGGTACTGAGTACAATACCTGTTTTCTTATCAACTAATTTAATCTCAGAGGTTCTGGAAATAACAATATTTGCATCATTCCCATCATTGTCCTTGCCTTTGACTGTTTTTAAATCCTCGATTTCAGCCACACCATCAAATTTGACAGCAAAGCTATTCTCTTCAGAAATGTTACCAGCAATACCTCCAACGTGGAAGGTACGCAGGGTCAGCTGTGTTCCTGGCTCACCAATGGATTGGGCAGCAACCACCCCCACAGCTTCTCCTATTTGAACCATTTTGCCAGTGGCAAGATTGCGACCGTAACAAAGGGCACAAATTCCTGTTTTGGCTTCACATGTCAAAGGAGATCTCACCTCAACAGACTCAATGGCTGAGAGTTCAATTTTCCTTGCAATCGCTTCATCGATGTGATCGCCTGCAGCGGCCAAGAGTGCTTCTGTAATAGGATCGTAAACATCATTTAGTGAGGTACGGCCAACAATCCGTTCTTCAAGTGTTTCTACGACTTCTTCGTTTTTCTTTAATGCCTCAACGGAAATACCTCGCAAGGTGCCACAATCATGAGAATTGACAATCACATCTTGAGAAACATCTACCAATCGACGGGTCAAATATCCAGCATCGGCAGTTTTTAAGGCAGTATCTGCCAATCCTTTACGAGCCCCGTGGGTGGAAATAAAATATTCCAAAATCGACAGTCCTTCTTTAAAGTTAGAAAGAATCGGATTTTCAATAATTTCTCCACCACCAGCATTGGATTTTTTAGGCTTGGCCATCAAACCACGCATTCCTGTTAATTGACGAATTTGCTCTTTAGAACCACGGGCCCCAGAATCAAGCATCATATAAACAGAATTAAATCCTTGTTGATCTTCGCGAATGCGCTTCATAGAAAGTTCTGTGAGCTCCGCATTTGTGGAGGTCCAGATATCAATGACTTGATTATAGCGTTCGTTGTTGGTAATCAATCCCATATTATAGTTGGCCATAATACCGTCCACTTGCTTGTTAGCAGCGGCAATCATGCTGTGCTTTTCTTGTGGGATGATGATGTCTCCTAAACTAAAAGACAATCCACCTTTGAAAGCAAAATTATAGCCCAAAGATTTGATTTCATCTAGAAAGCTTGCTGTTTCAGGAACCGATGTAGCCTTTAGAATACCATGAATGATATCACGCAATGATTTTTTTGTCAAAACCTCATTGATATAACCAGCGGCGGCAGGTACTTTTTCGTTAAAGAGTACACGTCCAACAGTGGTCTCAATTATTTGGGTTTCCAATACACCATCAGCATTGAAATCTTCTGTTCTTACGCGAATTTGCGCATTTAAGTCAACGCGCTTTTCATTGTAAGCAATGATGACTTCTTCAGGAGAGTAAAAAGTCAGACCTTCGCCTAAAATTTTAACTTCTTTTGTTGACTTGCGCAACTTGGTCATATAATACAGACCCAGTACCATATCCTGAGAAGGAACGGTCACAGGTGAGCCATTGGCAGGGTTCAAGATGTTATGAGAAGCAAGCATTAATAATTGTGCTTCTAATATAGCTTCAGGTCCCAATGGCAAGTGAACAGCCATCTGATCTCCGTCGAAATCCGCATTAAAAGCGGTACATACCAAGGGGTGTAATTGGATGGCTTTTCCTTCAATTAACTTTGGTTGAAATGCCTGAATTCCCAAACGGTGAAGCGTTGGCGCACGGTTCAGAAGTACTGGATGTCCCTTGAGAACATTTTCCAGAATATCCCAAACCACTGGCTCTTTTTTGTCAATAATTTTCTTTGCAGATTTTACTGTTTTTACAATCCCTCTTTCAATTAGTTTTCGAACGATAAAAGGCTTGTATAATTCAGCTGCCATATTTTTTGGCAGTCCACATTCAAATAGTTTTAGCTCTGGTCCAACAACAATTACAGAACGAGCAGAATAATCCACACGCTTTCCAAGTAAGTTTTGACGGAAACGCCCTTGTTTTCCTTTGAGGGAATCCGAAAGCGATTTCAAAGGTCTGTTGGAATCTGTTTTGACTGCTGAAGATTTACGAGTGTTGTCAAAAAGAGAATCCACAGATTCTTGCAGCATTCGCTTTTCATTTCTCAAAATTACCTCTGGCGCCTTGATTTCAACCAAACGCTTCAACCTGTTGTTTCTAATGATCACACGTCGGTATAAATCATTTAAATCGGAAGTCGCAAAACGACCCCCGTCAAGAGGTACCAATGGACGTAACTCTGGTGGAATGACTGGGATGGCTTTCATAATCATCCATTCCGGTCTGTTCTCGCGGTTCTGATTGCCGTCCTTGAGGGCTTCAACCACTTGTAGGCGCTTTAAAGCTTCGGTTTTTCGTTGTTTGGAGGTTTCGGTATTGGCCTTGTGACGCAGTTCAAAAGAAAGCGCTTCTAGGTCGATGCGAGACAGCAACTCAATCAAACACTCTGCCCCCATTTTGGCGATGAATTTGTTGGGATCAGAATCGTCCAAATATTGGTTTTCCTGTGGAAGGGTTTCAGCAATGTTGAGGTATTCTTCTTCAGTTAAGAAATCCATTTTCTTGACAGGCTCACCCTCAGCATTGACAGCAGTTCCTGGCTGGATTACCACATAACGCTCATAATAAATGATCATGTCTAATTTCTTCGAAGGAAGTCCAAGTAGATATCCTATTTTGTTGGGTAAGGACCTAAAATACCATATGTGCGCAACAGGCACCACCAAATTGATGTGTCCCACGCGTTCACGACGTACTTTTTTCTCCGTTACCTCAACGCCACAGCGATCACAAATGATCCCTTTATAGCGGATGCGCTTGTACTTTCCACAAGCACATTCGTAGTCTTTTACAGGGCCAAAGATGCGTTCACAAAACAGACCGTCACGTTCGGGTTTATGAGTTCTGTAATTGATGGTTTCTGGTTTTAATACTTCCCCTCTTGAATCGGCTAAAATAGATTCAGGCGAAGCCAATCCTATAGAAATTTTATTGAACTTTTTTTGCGTTGTATTATCTTGATTTCTTGCCATTGTATATGGTATATGATACTAAAATTATTCTTCTAATCTAATGTCTAATCCTAAGCCCTTCAATTCGTGCATAAGTACGTTGAAAGATTCTGGTAATCCCGGTTCTGGCATGGGTTCTCCTTTTACGATTGCTTCGTAAGTCTTGGCCCTTCCAATAACGTCATCGGATTTAACCGTCAAGATTTCTCTAAGTGTGCTTGAAGCGCCATAAGCCTCCAATGCCCAAACTTCCATTTCTCCAAAACGCTGACCCCCAAACTGAGCTTTACCACCCAAGGGTTGCTGCGTAATTAAAGAATACGGTCCAATAGAACGCGCGTGCATTTTGTCATCAACCATATGTCCTAATTTTAACATATAGATGACACCAACTGTAGCTGGTTGATCGAATCGATCCCCAGTTCCACCATCATAAAGGTAAGTGTGACCAAATCTAGGAATACCAGCTTCATCTGTGAATTCATTAATTTGGTCCAAAGTAGCGCCATCAAAGATTGGAGTTGCAAAAGTGCGTCCCAAATCTTTTCCTGCCCATCCAAGTACCGTTTCATAGATCTGACCAATATTCATTCGAGACGGTACACCCAATGGGTTGAGAACAATATCAACAGGTGTTCCATCTTCGAGGAAAGGCATATCTTCTTGTCTGACAATCCTAGCAACAATACCTTTGTTTCCGTGACGCCCAGCCATTTTATCACCCACCTTTAATTTTCGCTTTTTAGCAATATAAACCTTGGCAAGTTTGATAATTCCTGCTGGTAACTCGTCACCAACAGAGATGGTAAATTTCTCACGTCTCAAAGAGCCTTGAAGGTCATTTTCTTTGATCTTGTAATTGTGAATCAACTCTTTGACCAATTTGTTAAGCTTGGCATCCGTTGTCCACTTTCCGCCAACAAGGTGGGCATAATCGTCCACTGCATTGAGCATTTTAAGGGTGTATTTTTTCCCTTTAGGAAACACTTCTTCGCCCAAATCATTAAAGATACCCTGGGCAGTTTTTCCACCAACAATCGAAAAGAGTTTTTGAACCAAAACAGATTTTAAATCGTCAAATTTGATATCGAAAGCATCTTCCAAGGCTGCAATATCTTCTTTGTCTTGGGCACGTTTGCGTTTGTCTTTGACAGCTCTTGAAAATAGTTTCTTATCGATTACAACGCCGTGTAGTGACGGAGAAGCTTTTAAAGAAGCATCTTTCACATCACCTGCCTTATCGCCGAATATGGCTCTTAAAAGTTTCTCTTCAGGAGTTGGATCACTTTCACCTTTAGGGGTTATTTTACCAATGAGAATATCTCCGGGCTTAATTTCTGCACCGATGCGAATCATCCCATTTTCGTCCAAGTCGCTTGTAGCTTCCTCTGAAACATTTGGAATGTCATTTGTAAGTTCCTCGTTTCCGAGCTTGGTATCTCGAACCTCTAAAGAGTACTCATCAACATGAATGGATGTAAAAATATCATCTCTGACTACTTTTTCTGAAATTACAATCGCATCTTCAAAATTATAACCTTTCCAAGGCATAAAAGCAACTTTCATATTGCGCCCCAAGGCTAACTCACCGTTTTGAGTGGCATAACCTTCACAAAGTACTTGACCTTTGGTCACCTTATCACCCATATTAACAATGGTTTTAAGATTCACAGAAGTTCCTTGATTGGTTTTTCTAAATTTTGTCAAAGGATAGGTTGCTGTATCAGATTCAAAACTGACCAATTCTTCATCTTTTGTTCTGTTGTATTTGATAACAATCTTATCCGAATCAACGTATTCTACAACGCCGTCGCCTTCCGCATTGACCAGAACTCTGGAGTCTGAAGCCACTTGGCGTTCCAATCCAGTTCCAACAATGGGTGCTTCTGGACGTAACAAAGGGACTGCCTGACGCATCATATTCGAGCCCATAAGTGCACGGTTGGCGTCGTCGTGTTCCAAAAATGGAATCAAAGAGGCTGATATTGATGAAATCTGATTGGGTGCCACGTCTGTGTAATGAACTTGAGAGGGTTCAACCACTGGGAAATCGCCTTCCTGGCGGGCAATAACTTTGTCCATAGTAATTTTCCCTTTTTTATCGACAGGAATGCTGGCTTGCGCAATCAATTTGTCTTCTTCTTCCTCCGCCGTTAAGTAAATCGGATCCCCTTTGATATCAACAACTGCATCTTCAACCTTTCGGTAAGGCGTCTCAATAAAGCCCATAGAATTCACTTTTGCATAGACAGAAAGAGAGGAAATCAGTCCAATATTAGGACCCTCAGGGGTTTCAATAGGACATAAACGGCCATAGTGTGTATAGTGAACATCACGCACCTCAAATCCAGCACGTTCTCTAGAGAGTCCACCCGGCCCAAGTGCAGAGAGTCTGCGTTTGTGTGTTATTTCAGCCAATGGATTGGTTTGGTCCATAAACTGCGACAATTGATTGGTTCCAAAGAATGAATTGATCACAGAGGACAGTGTTTTTGCATTGATCAAATCAATGGGAGTAAAAACCTCATTGTCCCGGACGTTCATTCGCTCGCGAATGGTACGGGCCATACGGGCCAATCCAACACCAAACTGTGATGATAACTGCTCACCAACGGTGCGAACACGTCTGTTAGAAAGGTGGTCAATATCATCAATTTCCGCCTTGGAGTTGATTAGCTCAATCAAATACTTTATAATTGTAATGATGTCTTCTTTGGTAAGGACTTGCTTGTCCATTCCAATGTCAAGATTCAATTTCTTATTCATTCGGTAACGTCCAACCTCTCCAAGGTTGTAACGCTGGTCGCTAAAGAATAACTTATCGATAATTCCTCGGGCTGTTTCTTCATCTGGTGGTTCGGCATTACGCAGCTGTCTGTAGATGTGTTCAACCGCTTCTTTCTCAGAATTTGTTGGATCCTTTTGAAGGGTGTTATGAATGATGGCATAATCCCCTTGCTGGGAAGTTTCTTTGTGAAGTAGAATTGTTTTGGCACCAGAGTCAAGTATCTCAAGGGTGTTTTCTTTGTCAATGATAGTATCTCTGTCCAATACAATTTCGTTTCTTTCAATGGAAACCACTTCTCCAGTATCTTCATCAACAAAGTCCTCGTGCCAAGTGTTTAAAACACGTGCAGCAAGTTTACGTCCCAATACTTTTTTAAGCCCTGATTTAGAAACTTTAACTTCCTCAGCAAGATCAAAAATTTCTAAAATATCCTTGTCGCGTTCAAAACCAATGGCTCTAAAAAGCGTGGTCACAGGTAATTTTTTCTTTCGATCAATATAGGCATACATCACACTGTTGATATCCGTAGCAAATTCTATCCATGAGCCTTTAAATGGGATTACACGAGCAGAATATAATTTGGTACCATTGGCGTGAAAAGATTGTCCAAAGAAAACGCCTGGAGAACGGTGAAGTTGTGAGACTACCACACGCTCTGCACCATTGATACAGAAAGTGCCACTTGGCGTCATATAGGGAATGGTGCCTAAATAAACGTCTTGTACAATAGTTTCAAAATCCTCGTGCTCTGGATCCGTACAGTAAAGCTTCAAACGGGCTTTAAGAGGCACTGAATAAGTAAGGCCTCTTTCAATACACTCTTCAATGGAATATCTTGGCGGATCTACAAAGTAATCTAGAAACTCTAAAACAAATTGGTTGCGTGTATCGGTAATTGGGAAGTTTTCCATGAAGGTGTTAAATAAACCCTCATCGGCTCTTTCATCTGATTTAGTTTCTAACTGGAAAAAATCCTGAAAGGATTTTATCTGAATGTCCAAGAAATCTGGATATTCGGTTCTATTGACTATGGATGAGAAATTTAATCTTTCAGCTTTTTTTGCTAACATCGACGGACGAATTAATGATTAAAAAATAAAATTTTGGGTGCATATGACTTTATACACAAAAGGGCTTAGGTCTCAAAACGCCTGGTTTTGTGACCTAAACCATTGTTTGGTGAAACGGTAAAACTTATTTAAGTTCTACCTCAGCACCCGCTTCTTCTAAAGATTTTTTCAAGCCTTCAGCTTCATCTTTAGAAACACCTTCTTTGATTGCACTTGGTGCATCATCTACAAGGCCTTTAGCATCCTTAAGACCCAGTCCTGTAAGTTCTTTTACAAGCTTAACAACTGCAAGTTTAGAACCACCAGCGGCTGTAAGGATTACATCAAATTCTGATTTTTCTTCTTCAGCTTCTCCACCAGCAGCAGCGCCACCAGCAGCAACTGCAACTGCAGCAGCTGCAGGCTCTATATCATACTCGTCTTTTAAAATTGTTGCAAGTTCGTTAACTTCTTTTACTGTTAAGTTTACTAATTGTTCTGCGAAATCTTTTAAATCTGCCATTTTTCTATCGTTTTAATAAAGTTTTTAATTTAATAATATTTAATTGTTTGAGTGTCAATACTCGTTTTGATTCATCCCTCTTTTTGGGACAAGGTTTTAATGATTCCTGATAGCTTACCACCACTAGATTGAAGCGCCGATACCACATTTTTGGCTGGAGATTGAAGCAATCCAATGATCTCTCCAATCAACTCTTCTTTCGATTTGATGTCCACTAATAAGTCCAACTGATCATCCCCAATGTAAATAGCCTCCTCAATGTAAGCACCTTTTAAAAAGGGCTTTTCAGATTTTTTGCGGAAAGCTTTAATTACTTTGGCGGGTGCGTTCCCAGTTTCAGAATACATCACTGAAGTATTGCCTTTTAATGTAGAAGGCAATTCTCCAAAGTCTTTTTCTGAAGCTTCCATTGCTTTTTCAAGCAATGTGTTCTTTACAACGGACAGTTTCACATTTGCTTTGAAACAGGCACGTCTTAGGTTAGAAGTCATTACTGCATTAAGGCCGGAAAGGTCTGTGAGATAAAAATTAGAACTCTGGGCCAATTCGGCTGTCAACGCTTCTATTACTTGTGATTTTTCTTCTCTTGTCATAATATTTATTTAACGTCTATACAGCTGCTGCTTTTGAATCCACTGCAATACTTGGGCTCATGGTACTGGACATAAAAATGCTCTTGACATAAACACCCTTGGCTGCGGTGGGTTTTAACTTAATTAAAGTAGATAATAACTCTTTAGCATTGCCTTCAATTTTGTCCGCTGAGAAGGAGACTTTCCCAATGGCGGCATGAACAATCCCCGTTTTGTCTACTTTAAAATCTATCTTTCCTGCTTTGACTTCGGAAACCGCCTTGGCAATGTCCATAGTTACAGTCCCGGTCTTTGGATTGGGCATAAGGCCTCTAGGTCCTAAAACACGGCCTAAGGGTCCTAACTTACCCATCACACTTGGCATGGTGATAATCACATCTACATCAGTCCAACCGCCTTTAATTTTATCAAGGTATTCGTTTAAACCAACATAATCAGCACCAGCTTCCTTGGCCTCCTTTTCTTTATCAGGTGTTACCAAGGCCAATACTTTGACGTCTTTTCCTGTTCCATGGGGTAGGGATACAACGCCTCTCACCATTTGATTCGCTTTCTTAGGATCAACTCCTAAGCGTACAGCGATGTCTACAGAAGCATCAAACTTGGCGTTTGATATTTCTTTTACAAGCGCAGAAGCTTCCATAAGCGAATAAAATTTACTCGATTCAATCTTAGCAACTGCCTCTTTTCTGTTTTTTGTCAATTTTGCCATTTCAAATGTTTTTATTTGGGTGCTGATCCACCTTTTACAGTTATACCCATAGACCTGGCGGTACCTGCGACCATTTTCATGGCGGATTCCACAGTAAATGCATTGAGATCTACCATTTTATCCTCAGCAATTGTTTTCACTTGATCCCAAGTCACTTTCGCCACTTTTTTCACGTGAGGTTCGCCAGAACCCTTTTTTACTTTGGCCGCTTCCAATAATTGTACGGCAGCTGGAGGTGTTTTGATTACAAATTCAAATGATTTGTCTTTGTAAACGGAAATCACCACTGGTAAAACTTTACCAGGCTTATC
>PBQM01000030.1 GCA_002725015.1 Flavobacteriaceae bacterium
AGCCATGTTGAGCGAAGCCTTAAACGTTAAATCCAACAGTCGTTTGGGCTGTCAAATACAGATGCAACCTGCAATGAATGGATTGGAAGTGGAATTAGCCCCTGAAGAATAGCAATTTACAAAGGTTCTTTTGCTTTTTTGCTAGAAAATATTTATTTAAAGGCATTCAAACCTGTGATATCGAGGCCTGTGATTAGTAAGTGGATGTCGTGGGTTCCTTCATAAGTAACGACACTTTCCAAATTCATCATGTGTCGCATAATGCTATAATCTCCAGTAATTCCCATTCCACCTAGAATTTGTCGGGCTTCACGAGCCACTTTAAGCGCCATTTCTACATTGTTTCTTTTTGCCATGGAAATCTGAGCAGAACTGGCTTTATTTTCATTTTTAAGCTGACCCAATCTCAAAGCAAGTAATTGTGCTTTGGTGATTTCGGTAATCATTTCGGCCAATTTCTTTTGTTGCAACTGGAATCCAGCAATGGGTTTTCCAAATTGAACCCGTTCTTTGGCATAACGCAAAGCGGTGTCATAGCAATCCATGGCAGCTCCAATGGCACCCCAAGCAATCCCATATCGGGCGGAATCTAAACATCCCAGAGGTGCACCCAATCCACTTTTATTAGGCAGGAGGTTTTCTTTAGGCACCTTTACATCTTGAAAAATAAGCTCACCTGTCGCACTGGCCCTTAAGGACCATTTGTTGTGAGTTTCAGGGGTTGAAAATCCATCCATCTCACGCTCTACAATAAGGCCGTGAATTCGACCCTCTTCGTTTTTGGCCCAAACCACTGCAATATTACAAAATGGTGCATTAGAAATCCATAATTTGGCACCATTGAGTAAGTAATGGTCTCCCATATCTTTGAAGTTGGTGGTCATTCCACCAGGGTTGCTTCCATGATCAGGCTCTGTAAGTCCAAAAGCCCCCATAAATTCACCTGAGGCTAATTTTGGTAAATATTTTTGGCGTTGTTGTTCATTGCCATATTTCCATATTGGGTACATTACCAAGGAAGATTGTACTGAGGCCGTACTTCTAACTCCAGAATCCCCACGTTCAATTTCTTGCATGATCAACCCGTAGGCAATTTGATCCAATCCTGCGCCGCCATATTGTTCTGGGATATAGGGCCCAAAAGCACCAATTTCTGCCAAGCCTTCAATGATTTGTTTGGGAAACTCTGCTTTTTGCGCATAAGATTCAATGATGGGGGAAATGTCTCTTTTGACCCAATTTCGAGCCGCCTCTCTCACAAGTTTGTGCTCTTCAGTTAATAAGTCATCTAAATTGTAGTAATCGGGTGCTTCAAATAAATCTGGCTTCATAAATAAAATGTTTTGGTCATTTTAATGGCGCGCTGAAACAGCAACTAAACAGGCTTTAAAGGCCATTGCAAATTTACTTAATAATTTATTCAATTTTAGAATTTTAGATAAAATTCTTTGGTCATTTGAATATAGTCTTTACTGTAAATGTGACGTTCTTCTTCTATAAACATTTCATTGATTACAGTGGATTTTTTTTTAAACGAAAAGACAGCAAAACTACGTTTGATAATCTTATTTTTTTGACCGCGCACCCTTAAAATTTTATTACAATAAAGAGAGTTTTGTTTTGCAATTTTAGTGAATTTATCTTCCATGTCATAGGGAATAACGGTACAGAATTTACCATTTTCAGTCATCAATAACTTTACTGAATACAGCAACTCATCAAAGGGCATAGCGCCCTCAAAACGCGCTAATTTTCTGGATTGGTTTACTCCCTTACAGTAGGTTGTGTAAAAAGGAGGATTAGAAATAATAAGTTCATACTTGGTTTGTATTTCAGCTGTAAATTCACCCAAACTACAATGGTAACAAAACAGCCGATCTGACCATGGCGATGCCTCAAAATTTGTGACACATTGTTCAAAGGCCTCAACGTCAATTTCAAGGCCATCAATAAGATTTGCGTTGCTGCGTTGGGCCAGCATAAGGCTTAAAATACCAGAACCCGCCCCAATGTCTAGAATTGATTTTGGAAGATGGTTGATGGCTGCCCACGCACCCAAGATTACAGCGTCTGTACCTACCTTCATAGCGCAGCGGTCGTGTGCAACACTAAATTGCTTAAACTTAAACGCTTCCAAGGGCATCAATCAAGGTATAAATCAATGAGCCCTGCTGGGGTGTTAACCGTAATAACTTTTTTTTCGCGATCCACACTTTTTATAAATTCATCGTGAATGGGAATTAAAATTTCCTGACCTGAATTGTCAATTTCAAATAAGGGTTGTGCTGATTGATCGTTGACCCCTTTAATAAGTCCCACTTTCCCGTAGTTTTCATCCCATATTTCAAAGCCAAAAACTTCGTGGTAATAAAAGGTTTTACCTTCCAATTTTGGCAGCATACTCAGTGGCAAAAACACCTCTTTTCTTAGCAGTTCATCGGCGGCTGGTTCTGTGCTAATATCCTCTAATTTTAAACGCAACAAATCGGATTTATGCAAGCTTGAGGCTTGTATAAAAAAGGGGATTAATCGGTTGTTGAAGTTTATAAACAGCGACTCAAGATTTGCGTAAAGCTGAGGTTGATCAGTATCCAATTTTAATAGGACTTCTCCTTTAAAACTGTACTTTTTCACAATTTTTCCAAGGTAAAAACAATCTTCTTTTTTCATAAGACATCAAAAAAAAACCTGGCATTGGCCAGGTTTAAAGATATAAAAATAAATAATCTTATTCTTCCTCTTCAGAAACTTCAGCTTTTTGGGAGTTGTCTGCTTCAGCAGTTTCCTCTTCTTCGACAGCAGCAGCAGCAGCAGCAATGCGGGCTTCGTTTGCAGCTTTTTCTGCGGCCAATGCCTTGGCTTGTTGAGCGTCTTTGGCTTTTTGAATGTCTGACTTTTTAGCTTCGATTTTGGCTTGTTTTTCAGCAGTCCAAGCTTGAAATTTTTCCTCAGCTTGTTCCTCTGTCAGTGCGCCTTTCGAAACGCCAACTGCTAGATGCTTTTTTAACAGCACGCCTTGGTGGGATAAAATGGCACGAGCGGTATCTGTTGGCTGGGCGCCGTTTTGTAACCACTGTACGGCACTCTGAACATTTAATTCAATTTGAGCAGGGTTTGAGTTTGGGTTGTAAGTTCCAAGTTTTTCAAGAAATCGACCGTCTCTTTTGGAGCGGGTGTCTGCAGCAACAATCCAATAAAATGGTTTTCCTTTTTTTCCGTGTCTTTGTAATCTTAGTTTAACAGGCATAAAAATTAATTTATGAGGTACGCGACCTCGGTTATTAATGAGCGGCAAATATAGTATATTTTTTCAATACTAAAACATTCGTTTATTTTTTATATTTTTGATTGTTTAAGACTAAATTACATAATTATAACCCCTATGATTTTATGAAATATATTTTTTATTGCATCGCTTTTTTTTCCATCTTCAGTTGTCAGGACGATATTCAATCTAGCAGTCCAACTTTACAAGGTTTGCGTCATGGTGATGAGATGTGGCGCTCAACAGCTCGCAATGCCACGGTCCAAAGCAGTGGTGTCTTAAGTATTTCTGGCAGCGATGGTTACGCTAGTATGCTCATCAGTTTACCAAATGCCATTGAGGGGGTCTACAACTTGGGAGATGGTGCCCTAGCAACAATTACTTACACAGAAGGCAACACCACATACTCAACTCAAAATAATGGCCAAGAATATCCAGTATACCTAGGCGATGGCCAAGTGACTTTAGAGTCTATTAACGTAGAAAATAAAACCATGAGAGGTACTTTTTATTTTAATTCCTATGATGACTCTGGTGCCAAATACATGAACTTTTCGGAGGGCGTGTTTTTTAATTTATCCTACTCTGAATGATAGGCCTTTAAATTTACTTAATTTTAAGTTTCCTTTTCGCTTATTTTTTTACTTCAAAACAGTAGTCTTTTTTACAATTGAGAACCAGTTTGTTGTTTTTATAGAGTTCATTCTCGACAAAAATTTTATTCTTATACGTTGTGATTTCGTACTTCATTCTATCTCCCAGCGGATAAAGACCCACGATATTCATATTTAAATTCCTGTCTTGTTTTTTTGGATTTATATCAAAATTGACCAGCATTAAATCATTGAATCTACCTGTTCCACCCCCGCCCTGCGTGATTGTTAACAAATGTATGTCATTGTCTAACGTTCCCAACCACTCGTATTCTGTGTAGTTTCCGCTATCGTATGTAAATCTTACTGCCCCATTATTTTCAGTGATTTTTCCATTGTAGTCTGAATATTCGTCAGTCCCATAGGCCACTGCAATATTGACCGATGTAACAATGGATCCACCGTCTGAAAGCCAGGGTAGAAATTCTTGCAATAGTTTGGGATCGATGGGCTTGTTTTTGTATTCAAATTTATCGTGAATGATTTTTAAATCTTCTGAACTGTTTTGAAAATCTTCTGAACTGTTTTGACTACAGCTTAAATTTGAAAACATTAATAAGACGAGTAAAAAGGGTAGTAGGTATAATTTCATATGGATTGTTTTGATATTGGATTAACGACTAAAGTTGTTATCTGATGAATCCCAAAAAATTCTATAATCTAGCTGTATATAAGGTCGCTACTATGTAGAATGTAGATTTGGGGTCTATTTTATAGATATAAATTTACAAAAAATAATCTTTACAGGCTTTGTTTGTGGTTTTTTAAAGCTGTTAAATGCCATAAAGGTCTGTCTAGTGCTTTAAATTTTGTTTATAAATCCCTTGTAAAATAAAGGCCTTAAATCCAAAATAATTTTATATTTAATGTTCTGTTATAAGCCTATGTATTAGCCATGTATTTAATTTTTGACACCGAAACCACAGGCCTTCCAAAGCGATGGAATGCACCGCTTACGGACACTAATAATTGGCCGCGTTGTGTTCAAATTGCATGGCAATTACACGATGCCACAGGCGGCTGTATTGAACATTGTGATTTTCTGATCCGCCCTGATGGTTTTAACATCCCTTACGATGCCGAAAAAATTCATGGGATTTCAACCGCACTGGCAGCATCAAAAGGGGTTCCCCTTATATCGGTACTTGAGAAATTTAATGAAGCTTTGAGTAAGGCTAAATTTGTGGTCGGGCAAAATGTGAGCTTTGATCTCAATATCATGGGTTGTGAGTTCTACAGAATGCAAGTTGAGACCCCCTTAAATAAACGCCCCGTTTTAGACACTTGTACAGAAACTACTGCCAGCTTGTGTCAATTAGCTGGCGGTCGTGGAGGAAAGTTTAAATTACCCACCCTTACAGAACTGCACCAATATTTATTTAACAAACCCTTTGCCCAAGCGCACAATGCCACCGCTGATGTAGAGGCCACTACACGTTGTTTCTTAGAGTTGTTGAGAACAGGGAATTACTCAGCGGCGCAATTGGGTGTCAGTGCAGATTATTTACAAGAGTTTCAAACCCGAAACACTGAGGTTATTGCCCCCCTAGGCTTAAAACATCGCAATTTAAAAAAGGCATCATTGGCCTTGGCCGCAGCGGAAAAAAAAACCGAGCCTGATCTGGACAAAGTACAGTCTCAAGAAATGCCAGCAGTATTGGCTGAAGCAACTGTTGTCCATTTGCACAACCACTCTCAGTTTTCAATTTTACAGTCTACTATAAGTGTAAAAAAATTGGTAAATGCAACCGCAAAAGCGGGAATGACTTCAGTGGCTTTGACGGATCATGGCAATATGATGGGGGCCTTTCATTTTGTTAAGGAAATTGGTCAACACAATAAAAATTTAGTACTGGCTAAAAAAGAAGCAGCGGCCAGTGGTGAACCCTTTAATCAAAAACCCATAAAGCCCATTGTGGGTTGTGAGTTTTTTGTTTGTGACGACCACAGCAATAAGTCCCAAAAGGACAATGGCTATCAGATTGTTTTTTTAGCAAAAAATAAAAAGGGCTACCAAAATTTAGTAAAAATGTCTTCTTTGGCCTTTACAGATGGTTTTTATTATCTGCCCAGAATTGACCGAAAAATTGTAGAAACCTACAAAGACAATCTCATTGTCTTGTCTGGTAATTTATATGGGGAAGTACCTTCAAAAGTTTTAAATATTGGCGAAAAACAAGCTGAAGATGCCCTGATGTGGTGGAAGGATCAATTTGGAGATGATTTTTATATTGAGCTTATGCGCCACGGTCAGGAAGATGAAGACCGCGTCAATCCCGTCCTAATTCAATTTTCAAAAAAACACAGCATCCCACTAGTTGCAACAAACAATACTTACTATATAGACCAAGCCGAGGCCAATGCCCATGATATTTTATTGTGTGTCAAGGACGGAGAAAAACAAGCCACACCCATTGGTCGTGGTCGTGGATATCGCTACGGGCTACCAAACCGCGAGTACTATTTTAAAAGTCCAGAGGCAATGAAGGAATTGTTTAAAGATCTTCCAGAGGCCATCCTCAATATGCAAGCCATTGCAGACAAAATTGAATCTTTTGAATTGGCTAGAGATGTATTGCTGCCAAAATTTGACATTCCTCAAAAATTTATCGATCCTGAGGATGCCAAGTCAGGCCTCAAGCGCGGAGAAAATTCTTATTTGCGTCACCTCACTTATGAGGGAGCCAAGAAACGCTACAAGATATTGACTGATGATTTAAAAGAACGGATTGATTTTGAGCTGAAGACCATTGAAAAAACGGGCTATCCTGGCTATTTTTTAATTGTTGAAGATTTTATTCGAGAAGCTAGGAGTTTAGGGGTTTCTGTTGGACCTGGTAGAGGCTCTGCAGCAGGCTCTGTGGTTGCCTACTCCCTTTGGATTACCAATATAGACCCCATTAAATACGACTTGCTTTTTGAGCGTTTTTTAAATCCAGACCGTGTGAGTATGCCAGATATTGATATTGATTTCGACGACGAAGGCCGTGGGAAAGTGATGGACTATGTCATTAAAAAATACGGCTCTAACCAAGTGGCACAAATCATCACCTATGGTACCATGGCTGCCAAATCTTCTATTCGGGATACTGCCAGAGTCTTGGACTTGCCCTTGGGCGATGCCGACCGCATTGCAAAGCTCGTTCCCAATATGTCAAAACTCAACAAAATTTTTGGCGTTGAAGAAAAGATATTGCGCCAAAAGTTTCGAGCAGAGGACATGGAAATGATCAATCAATTGCTAAACATCTCTGAGGGTGATGATTTGGAGGCCGAAACACTAAATCAGGCCAAAGTCCTGGAAGGATCGCTCCGAAATACTGGAATTCACGCCTGTGGTGTGATCATTACTCCTGGGGATATTACCAACTATGTTCCCATTGCAACAGCCAAAGATTCTGAATTGTATGTAACTCAATTTGACAACGCTGTGGTAGAAGACGCAGGGCTTTTAAAAATGGACTTTTTGGGGCTTAAAACCTTGACGCTTATAAAAGATACGGTCAAAATTGTAAAAGCCAAACACGGTATATTATTGGACCCTGAGAATTTTCCATTGGATGATAATCTCACTTATGAATTGTTTCAACGCGGTGAGACAGTGGGTATCTTCCAATACGAATCTCCAGGAATGCAAAAACATATGCGGGATTTAAAACCCTCAAGTTTTGCAGATTTGATTGCCATGAACGCCCTGTACCGCCCTGGGCCCCTAGAGTATATTCCTAGTTTTATTAGAAGAAAACACGGGGATGAAGAGATCAGTTACGACCTTCCCGAAATGGAGGAATATCTAAAAGAAACCTATGGCATTACTGTCTACCAGGAACAGGTGATGTTACTGTCCCAAAAATTGGCGGATTTTACCAAAGGCGAGGCGGATGTTTTAAGAAAAGCCATGGGCAAAAAGCAAAGAGCTGTACTTGATAAAATGAAGCCCAGATTTATAAGTCAAGCCAGTGCCAAGGGATTAAATCCTGAAAAGCTGGAGAAGATATGGACCGATTGGGAAAAGTTTGCAAGCTATGCGTTTAACAAATCTCATTCGACTTGTTATGCATGGATTGCCTACCAAACAGCCTATTTAAAAGCCCATTACCCCGCTGAATATATGGCCGCTGTTTTGTCAAATAATATGAACGACATCAAACAAGTTACATTTTTTATGGAGGAGGCCAAGCGAATGAAAATGAATGTCTTAGGTCCTGATGTAAATGAAAGTTATTATAAGTTCTCAGTCAACAAGGACAATGCCATTCGCTTTGGAATGGGCGCGATTAAAGGAGTGGGACAGGCTGCTGTCAAAACAATTGTTGAAGCGCGTAAAAGCAATGGGGCTTACCGCTCAATTTTTGATCTTGCCAAACGCATTGACTTGAGAGCTGCCAACAAAAAAGCTTTTGAAAATTTAGCCAATGCTGGAAGTTTTGATTGTTTTTCAAATACCCACCGTGCACAATATTTTAACGATGAAGGGGATGGCGTCACATTTTTAGAGAAAACATTAAAATATGCGCACAGGTTTCAGGACAATCAAAATTCTGCACAGGTTAGTTTGTTTGGCGAGGCCAGTGAAGTTCAATTTCCAGAGCCAGAGTTGCCCGCTTGTGAGCCTTGGGCAACCATGGAAAAACTCGCCCGGGAGAAGGAGGTGGTAGGTATTTATATTTCAGGACACCCACTGGATGATTTTAAAAAAGAAATGCAAAATTTTTGTAATGCAACTGTCAGTGTTTTTGAAAATATGATTCCACTTATCAACAAAGAAATTACCTTTGGTGGTGTTGTTACCGACGTTGAGCACCGCGTCAGCAGGCAAGGAAAAGGCTGGGCAAGTTTTACCATTGAAGATTATACAAACAACCATCAGTTTAGAATCTTTGGTGAGGAGTATCTTAAATTTCGACATTTCTTAATGTTGAACAATTTCGTCTATGTCCGTGCTTTTATTCGTGAGGGGTGGGTCAACCGAGAGACAGGAAAAAAAGGTGAGCCCCGCCTGCAGTTTAATAACTTTCAATTGTTACAGGATGTCATGGATGCTTACGCTAAGAAACTATCGATTCAGCTAAATATCAAAGGGATAAACGAACAAAAAATTACTGAAATACAAGAGCTGTTAAACATGCATAAAGGCAAACACCTGCTTCACTTTGTCGTGTATGACGATGAAGAAAGCATTGTACTAGAACTTAAAAGTCGACAACAAAAGGTTCAAATATCTCAGGAATTATTAAAAGAATTAGATTCTTTCCAAGTCTTTTACAAACTAAACTGATAAAAAAGTAATCTTTTTTTGAAATTATTAACGTAATTTTTAATTAGATTTGTATGAATATTAAAATCTCATATCATGGCTCTAGAAATTACAGATGCAAATTTTGAAGAAACAGTATTAAAAAGCGATAAACCTGTGATGGTCGATTTTTGGGCAGC
>PBQM01000031.1 GCA_002725015.1 Flavobacteriaceae bacterium
GATGCGGCTGTATGCGATATTTGTTCAAATCCGAACCGAAACCCCTCTGTTATTTGTGTGGTTGAGGACATTCGGGATGTTTTAGCGATTGAAGGCACTGCTAGTTTTAAGGGTATTTATCACGTACTGGGTGGAAAAATTTCCCCAATGGACGGTGTAGGTCCCAGTGATATAAATATCAAAAGCCTGGTCCAAAAAGTGGAATCTGGAGTTGTTAAAGAAATTATTTTTGCCTTGAGTTCCACAATGGAAGGGGATACCACTAACTTTTATATATACAAACAAATCCAAGACTCAGGCGTTGTCATGTCAACAATAGCTCGTGGTATCTCAGTTGGGGATGAACTAGAATACGCAGATGAAGTCACTTTGGGCAGAAGTATTACCAATAGAGTTCCCTTTGAGATTTCGTTTAAATCCTAATTATTTTGAAAATTTCTGTTGTCATTCTCAATTATAACGTCCGCTATTTTTTAGAGTTGTGTTTGCAAAGTGTTGAAGCTGCCCTGACTGCTATATCCTCAGAAATCATTGTTGTTGATAACCATTCTAGCGACGGTAGTTGTGCGATGGTAGAATCTTTATTTCCTCAAGTCAAACTCATTCAAAACCAAGAGAATATCGGATTTTCTAAAGCCAATAATAAAGCTGTTAAGCTAGCTCAGGGAGAGTATATCTGCATTCTCAATCCAGACACGGTTCTAACTGAAGACACATTTGATAAACTTTTAAAATTTTCAGAACACAAATCAAATTTGGGGATTGTAGGCAGTCGATTTATTGACGGTTCTGGAAATTTTTTACCAGAGTGTAAAAGGAATGTTCCAAGTTTCAGTACAGCAATTGCTAAACTTTTAGGAAATGGCCAAAATTACTACGCCAACTCAGTTGGTGAAAAAGCCATCGCTAAAGTCAGTGTTCTAACAGGGGCTTTTATGTGGATGCGCCGCGATCTTTTTATAGACTTAGAAGGGTTTGATGAGGATTTTTTTATGTACGGAGAGGATATTGATTTGAGTTATAGGGCTTTAAAAATGAATTTTGAGAACTACTATTATGGGGCTGCCACTACAATGCATTTTAAAGGTGAGAGTTCTCCAAAAAATAAGGATTATTACAAGCGGTTTTACAAAGCCATGCAGTTATTTCACGACAAACACTTCAAAACAAATTCTTTTTTGCGCCGGCTTGTTGATACAGCAACTCATTTGGCCCCCTACTTTATTCCAAGCCAAAAAAGCCACAGTCCTGTATCCAAGCAAATGGTATTTTTAAACCCTCGCTCCAGAGCCCCACTCAAAAGCTTAAATAATCCAATTGTTTTAAAGGATATTTTGGCTGTGCCCAAAGACACTGCATTAGATGTGGTGTTTGATACCCAATCAGATTCATTTTTAGAAATCTTAGAAAAAATTGATGCTATTGATTCAAGTCAGATCAGCTTTAAGTTTTGGCCCAAAAACAGCGACTATTGTGTGGGAAGTGATACTTCAAAACAGCGTGGAGAAGTTGTTGTTTTCGGTAAATCTGAATCTCGAACATCCTTTTAAATATTGATTATATCCGCATTTTTCGTTAGTTTTGCAATGCGAATTGTCCCCATTATAAATAGCAACTATGGCAAAATTTGAGCTCAAGCTTCCCAAAATGGGAGAGAGTGTTGCAGAGGCGACTATTAATACTTGGTTAAAAGATGTTGGTGACCGGGTTGAGGTCGATGAATCTGTTGTTGAAATTTCTACCGATAAAGTAGACAGTGATGTCCCGAGTGAGGTCAGTGGTATTTTACTTGAAAAAAAGTTTGAGACAGACGCTGTTGTTGAAGTAGGCCAAACCTTTGCGGTCATTGAAACCGACCAAAATATACCAATAGCTGCAGCTGAAAGCAACTTTGAAAAAGAGAATTTAAAGGCTTCGGAGTCTGATAATTCTCAGTCTATTGACGAGGTAGAGAAAGTTGAAGCCACCGTGACTGCCGCAAAATCTTTAACCGCGCCCCTAAGTTCCAATGGAACTCGATTCTATTCCCCTCTTGTCAAGAATATCGCCAAAAAAGAAGGGATTTCCCAAATCCAATTAGATCAAATTACAGGCAGCGGAAAAGAAGGTCGGGTTACCAAAACGGATATTATTGAATACTTAAACAACAGGAAAAACGTTCAGACTCCACCCATAGAAAAAAAGCCTGCAGTCGCAAATCCAATTGTATCCACCCCTTCAAATTTTATAAATATTGAATCCAATACTACGGCTTTAGCAAGTTTTAACAGCCATGGTTCTGATGACGAAATTGTAGAGATGACTCGCATGGGGAAAATGATTTCCAAACACATGCTAAACTCTCTTCAAATTTCTGCACATGTGCAATCTTTTATTGAAGTAGATGTAACTAAAGTTTGGAACTGGCGTGAAAAAATCAAAGAGGAATTTCAAGAAAGTTATGCCATGAAAATTACATTTACACCCATTTTCATGGAGGCTGTTGCTAAAGCATTGAGACTTCATCCAATGCTTAATATTTCAGTTGAGGGCGATCAAATTATAAAGCACAAATCAATCAATCTTGGAATGGCTACCGCCTTGGCGGATGGTAATTTAATTGTTCCGGTTATCAAGCAAGCCGATCAACTTAATTTAATGGGCATGACCAAACATGTCAATGATTTAGCATCCAGAGCGAGAAACAATCAGCTCAGTCCAGACGATGTACAAGACGGCACTTACACAGTTACCAATGTTGGTGGGTTTGGCAGCATTATGGGTACACCCATTATCAACCAACCACAAGTTGGAATTCTAGCACTTGGTGCCATAAGAAAAGTCCCTGCCGTAATTGAAACAAATGAAGGGGATTACATTGGCATTCGTCAAAAAATGTTTTTATCTCATTCTTATGATCACAGAGTTGTGAATGGCGCATTGGGGGGGCAATTTCTCAAAACCGTCAAAGATCTTTTAGAAGCCTGGGACGAAAACAGATCAATTTAATCAAATGCAACTAAATTTAAACAAACCAATTTGTTTCTTTGATTTGGAGACAACAGGCATCAGCATCACCTCTGATAGAATTGTTGAAATTTCTATTTTAAAAGTCTTTCCCAACGGAAAAGAAGAAAAAAAGACATGGTTGGTTAACCCAGAGATGCCCATACCCCCTCAATCTACTGCCATTCACGGAATTTCAAATGAAAAGGTCGCCGATGCACCAACCTTTAAAATGCTTGCCAAAGAAATTAACTCTTGGATTGTAGATGCCGATTTGGGCGGCTTTAATTCCAATCGTTTTGACATTCCAATTCTGGCTGAAGAAATGCTTCGTGCAGGAATGGATTTTGATATGAAGAACAGGCAATCTGTTGATGTTCAAACCATTTTTCATAAAATGGAGCAGCGTACTTTAACTGCTGCTTATAAATTTTATTGTGATAAAAATCTAGAAAATGCGCACAGTGCTGAAGCTGACACCATTGCCACTTACGAGGTTTTAAAAGCCCAATTGGACTGCTATGAAGCCCTTGAAAACAACACCAAGTTTTTAGCGCAGTTCAGTACCCGTCAAAAATTTGCTGATTTTGCAGGATTTATTCGTTTCGATGAAGACGGAGAGGAGTGTTTTTCATTTGGCAAACACAAAGGCAAAAAAGTTACTGAAATATTAAATAAGGAACCTGGTTATTTTGGTTGGTTGCTAGATGCAGATTTCCCCCTTTTTACCAAAAAGGTTTTAACGGCCATAAAATTGCGGGCTTTTAATCAAAAATTATTATAGATGAAACTAATTTGCATCGGCCGTAATTACAACAATCACATTGCAGAGCTTCAAAATAAAAGACCCCATGACCCCCTTGTTTTTTTAAAGCCTGATTCCGCCATACTCCTAAAAAATCAACCTTTTTTTATCCCAGAATTCTCTGATAATATTCAGTACGAAGTGGAGCTGATTGTAAAGATCAACAGAGTCGGTAAGTACATTGCTCCTGATTACGCTGCCAAGTACTATGATCAAATTGGCTTGGGTATTGACTTTACTGCCAGAGATTTACAACAGGACCTAAAGCAAAAAGGTTTGCCTTGGGAAAAAGCCAAAGCCTTTGACGGCTCTGCGGTCATCGGAAATTGGGTTTCAAAATCAAATTTTAAGAATATTGATCAATTGTCATTTGGTCTAAAAAAGAACGGTTGTTTGGTTCAGTCTGGAAATAGCCAACAAATGTTGTGGAACATCGACGAGCTTATTGCTTATGTATCCCAATACTTTACTTTAAAAATTGGAGACGTGATTTTTACAGGTACACCCGCTGGTGTGGGTGCAGTGGCAGCGGGTGATACTTTAACCGGATATATTGAGAAAGAAGAATTTTTTTCTGTTAAAATAAAGTAAGTGAAAGCTGAAATCATAACCATAGGGGATGAAATACTGATTGGACAAATTGTTGATACAAATTCTACTTTTATCGCCAAGGCTCTTAATAAAATTGGTATTTCTGTATCTCAAATCACCTCTGTTCAGGATGAAAAAGTACATATTTTACAAGCTTTAAAAAATGCTAAAGCCAATTCTGATTTGGTGCTTTTAACGGGGGGCTTGGGCCCTACTAAAGACGATATTACAAAAACAACATTTGTTGAATTTTTTGGAGATCAGCTCGTTCCAGATCCTGCGGTATTGGCCCACATCAAGGACATTTGGAAAAAGTACATTAAGCAACCGCTTCTGCAAGTTAATTTAGACCAAGCTTTGGTACCTTCAAAGGCCACCGTTCTGATGAATGCTTCGGGAACTGCACCTGGCTTGTGGATGGAAAAAGAAAGCAGCGTTTTTATTGCCCTTCCTGGGGTTCCTTTTGAAATGAAAGCGCTGCTACAAAACGAAGTATTGCCACGGCTGTCCAAAACCTATGAATTGCCTTTTATTTTACACAAAACGCTTTTAACCTATGGTCTGGGAGAAAGCATTATTGCCGACCGCATATCAAATTGGGAATCCAAGCTTCCCAAATCCATTAAATTGGCTTATCTACCAAACCTGGGCCGTGTGCGCTTGCGGCTGTCTTCCAAAGGGTTTGATAAAGCGCTTATAGAGAGCACTATGGCCAAAGAAATCCAAACACTTATCCCTTTAATCGCTGACGTTTTTGTAGGGTTTGAGGAAGATACATCGATCGAACAAATCATTGGGACCAAACTGCTTGAAACTGGGAAAACCCTTGCCCTGGCTGAAAGTTGTACAGGAGGTAAAATAGCCGCTCAGTTTACTGCACGTTCAGGAGCTTCAGGTTTTTTTAAAGGTGGTGTGGTGGCCTATGATACCAATGTAAAAATTACAGTTTTGGGGGTTCAAAAACAGCTTATTGCACAACATTCTGTGGTTAGTACAGAAGTCGCAAAAGCCATGGCTTTGGGGGTCCAAAAACTATTGGACTCTGATTATGCCATTGCCACAACAGGTAATGCTGGCCCTGCAAAAGGAGATTCTAATGCCGATCTTGGAACGGTTTGCATTGCCATAGCCACTCCAAATCAAGTTTATGCCCAAAGTTTTAGCTTTGGAAAAGAACGACATCGCGTTTTGATAAAGTCTTTAAATATGGCTTTGACACTCCTCCAAAAAGAAATTTTTAAAAATTGAGTTACAAAATTTGTGAACTTAGCAAGTTTTCGTATTTTCGCACCTCGTTTTTGAAACGATAAAACAAATAAAACAAAGCGCATGTCTAGAATTTGTGAACTTACGGGAAAAAAGGCAATTGTTGGAAACAATGTTTCAAAGTCTCTAAACAGAACCAAGCGTAAATTTAACGCCAACCTTTTAAAAAAGCGTTTTTACATCCCTGAGGAAGATAAGTGGATCACTCTTAAAGTGTCTGCTGCTGCATTAAAAACAATCAATAAAATTGGTATTTCTGCAGCCATTAAAGAAGCAAAATCAAAAGGATTTTTTAAATAATCTAAGTAAAAAGTTAGAAGATTATGGCTAAAAAAGGCAATAGAATTCAAGTGATCTTAGAGTGTACAGAGCATAAAGAATCTGGTCAACCAGGCACCTCAAGATACATCACAACAAAAAATAAAAAAAATACACCTGACCGCCTAGAGATAAAAAAATTTAATCCCATTTTAAAGCGGATGACGGTTCATAAAGAAATTAAATAATTGAATTATGGCAAAGAAATCAGTTGCAACCTTACAAACAGGCTCTAAACGTTTAACAAAAGCCATTAAAATGGTAAAGTCCCCCAAAACTGGGGCTTATACGTTCGTGGAATCCATTATGTCTCCAGAACGAGTCAATGAATTTCTAAGTAAGAAATAAAATACACATTATGTAATTATGAAAAGCTGCTTTACCACAAAGCAGCTTTTTATTTTTCACTAACTTGCATAACGTTTTAAAGCGATACCGTCTCTAGATTATGAGTTTTTTTAAAAAGATCTTTTCTTCCGAAAAAAAAGCAACCCTTGATAAGGGGTTGGAAAAGACTAAATCTAGTTTTTTTGAAAAACTAAGCAAAGCGGTTGCTGGTAAATCCAAAGTGGATGATCACGTCCTAGACAATCTCGAAGAGGTCTTGGTCACTAGCGATGTGGGGGTCCAAACCACGCTTAAAATTATTGAACGTGTTGAAACACGTGTTGCCAAAGACAAATACTTGGGAACAGAAGAATTAAATCTTATTTTAAGAGAAGAAATTGCTGCTTTGCTTTCTGAAACTGATTCGGGGAATGCCACAGAATTTTTGGTCAATTCTCAGGCTAAGCCCTATGTTATCATGGTTGTTGGCGTCAATGGTGCAGGAAAAACAACCACCATTGGAAAGTTGGCATATCAGTTAAAAAAACAAGGTTTAGAAGTTGTTTTGGGGGCTGCAGATACATTCAGAGCTGCGGCGATTGACCAATTGCAGGTTTGGGCCGAGCGTGTAAACATCCCAATTGTAAAACAAAACATGGGAAGTGACCCTGCCTCCGTTGCGTTTGACACGCTTGAGAGTGCTGTGAGTTCAGAGGCCGACGTGGTCATCATAGACACTGCTGGTCGTTTGCACAACAAAGTAAATTTGATGAATGAGCTGACTAAAATTAAGCGTGTCATGCAAAAAGTAGTGCCCAATGCGCCCCATGAAATTTTATTGGTTCTCGATGGTTCTACAGGTCAAAATGCCTTTGAACAAGCCAAACAATTTACAGCTGCCACTGATGTGAACGCTTTGGCCGTAACCAAGTTAGATGGCACAGCCAAAGGCGGCGTGGTCATTGGCATCAGTGACCAATTTAAGATTCCAGTAAAGTATATCGGCGTGGGGGAAGGGATAGAAGACCTCCAAGTTTTTAATAAAATTGAGTTTGTAGATTCATTCTTTAAATAAGCGCTGATGAAAAAAACGACACTTCTTTTTTTGTTATTTGCTTTTTTTGGATGTAAAAATGAGGGCAAAGATTCAGAAACCATTCTAGGAGATATTTCTGAAAAATCTTTTAGAACTTTTAAGGTTGAAGATTCAAAATTTATTGATTTAGACTCTTTGTGGGCACCATTTCAGACTGCACTTTACAACTTTTCTGACTCCACCTATAACAGTTTAAAACCAATTATTTTAGACCAAGACATTCCAACACTTCAGCAACACATTGACCAGGGCAGACTGAGCTACGAGTTACTAGTGAAATTTTATTTACACCGAATTAAATCATTAGATCGCAAGAACGATAAATCACTTAATTCAGTCATTTCGCTAAATACACGGATTGTCAAACAAGCCAAGGAAAAAGACAATAACAGACCCAAAAATCTTTCTA
>PBQM01000032.1 GCA_002725015.1 Flavobacteriaceae bacterium
AAAGATGCCAACCACAGATTATTGGTTTTTAATGGAATATAACGACTTTAATACAGGTGAGCCAAGACAACTCAGAAGCCATTTTGCACTTAAGCGTTAAACCTTTTGTAATTGAAAAAGGGGGCTTATACTAGAATTTTTGATTTACAGATTTATACTCAAAGACAGGGTTATATCAGAGATATTTGAATCAATTGTTGTTGATCCCAAATCTCCTTGATTGAAGAGCGATTGAGATAGTTTCCTTTGTGTATTTAGATAAGATAGGTCCAATCTACTGTTTCCGAAATTATAACCCAAACCAAATGAGACTCCACTGAGATCTCCATAAATATCTTTATTTTTATAAGGGCTTTCAATTAGTTTATAGCCCCCTCTAAAGCTAAAATTTTTCTGTCTTAATTCAGTACCAATTCTATAGGTATTGGATACTGTAAAGTTTTCGTTAATGGCATTGTTCATATTTGAATTCATTTGGCTGCTTCCAAAATCAAAAGAGGTATTGGCGTAGTTTTTTCTGGAATAATCGAAACTTATCAGTCCTGACTTACCAAAAATATATGCTAAACTACCAGTAATTTTACCAGGTGTTTTTAGATTGTAATCAGGAAAAATGTTGATTACAGATGGGTTTACAACATAACTCTGGCTATCAATATCGTTCACCGTTGATAAGTATTGTGTGCTTTCCTCACGAAGTGTCAGCCAAGTAGGCGAAGCATAACTGAATCCAAAGCGCAGTTCATCCGAAAGTTTAATTATTGTTCCTAATTGTAATGAAAAACCTTCACCATTTGTGTACAGCTTGTTTTCAAAATTCACTTCATTAATTAAGGAGCCAGTGTTGGTATTTTCCTCAAACAGATATGTATTTTTTTCAAAATCAATAAAATGAGAATTTAAATTTAATCCCAAATGAATTTTTTCATTGTATTGGAAAGCCATATTGACGGAAAATTTTCCGTTATTTCCCAGCGATAAATAATCAAATTCTTGAAAAAAGTTTCCTGGAGCAATATTTGAAGTATATTCTGTATTTTCATCATCGTCAATATCTAAAGGTTCCAAAATACCCCCTTCAAACCCCAAAAATCCTTGTTGATTTTGGTATCCATATGTAGACCCAATATCAGAATAGGCTTGACTTACAGACTCCCCAGGCAGTAATCGGATGTTTCCAAGTCTTAATCCGTTGGCATTTTGTAAAAAATAGCTACCAATGCTATTGTTGGTATTTCCCTGCACTGAAAATCGAGAATTGAAGTCCTGAAGCCGCTCGTAAAACAAACTTAGAACGAATTTTTTCCAAGGGGAATTTTTCTTGTAATTCTTAAATACAAAAGCCGCTCCAATTTGGTGCAAATCAATATCATTGGATGCGCTGTTAGCCATGCCATTGCCATAGGAAACATCTTTTGTGTTGTTTTTTGTCGATGCGGATAAAACGCCATGGCTGGTATTGAAAATAGCAGCTCCAGCAGGATTGATACTGATTCCAGAAATATCGGCCCCCAAAGCCCCAAAAGCACCTGCCATCGCCTTGAAACGCGCCGTTCCTTGCGTCTCCCCATCAGAGTATCTGATGGCATCCTCTAGATTCTGAGAGTGCATTGAAAATATAAACAATAGACTAATAAAATAAATTAGATTTTTTTTCATTTTAGAAAAGATATATTTATTAATTTCTTCGGGATCTGGTTGACATACCACCAGATCTTGAACTGCTTCCGCTCGACCTCATAGACGGCGTACTTCTGGGAGTTGAGCGCGTATTAATTATCGTTGTAGACCGCGTGGATCTTGTTGTTGAAGATGGCTGAGTTATGGTTCTGCTAGATCGTGTGGTTCTCACAGTGCCATTATTGTTGTTCCTTACCGTTGTCGTAGTCGTAGTTCGCGTTGGGCGAGACGTGGTGTAAGAGCGACTTGTGCTTCTTGTCGCCGAGGCGTTGTTGGTTCTCACTCTAGAAACGGTGCTTAAGGCACTGCGGTTGGAGAGACTGTTAAAACGGTTAAAAGAATTTCTATATGAATTAGATCTGTTTCCATTTACATAAGCAACATTGCGGCCTCTGTAAGGAATGTTGTAGCCGTACCAGTAGGGATTGTTCCAGTAATAGTTATTGATAAAAAATGGATCCCAAAAGCCATAACTTGGGTACCCCCAGTTCCATCCAGCATTCCATCCCCAATTGTTCCAACCCCAATTGTTCCATCCAGCATTCCATCCCCAACGATTCCGACCCCATCGATTCCAGCCCATATTATTCCAACCCCATCCCATTCCTATATAAGGATTAGATTGAATGTTTATAACAACATTTGAATCGCTGTTTTGTCCCCAACCGGCATAACTTGTTTCAGATTGATTGTTGTTGGTTGTGTAATCTCCAGAGTAGTCGTCAGCATTTGTAAAAACAGTATTTTTATCAGTGCTGTACTCGCTAGCTTTTCCTTTGAAATAGTCATTGTAATAAGAATTGCCCTCATCATTTTCAGCAATATCATTTTCATAGTTTGAGTTGTATTCAGTTGCGTTTGAATCTCCATAAATAGCATCCTCGTAGATTCCAACATATTCATAAGAACCACATGATAACGCCAAGGCGAAAACGATTGTTGAAACAAAAAAAAGCTTTGATTTGTGAATAAAAGGAATAATTATCATATGAATCTAAATTAAATTGTTGAACACTTTAAAAATACTTAGTTTTGTAAGGCATAAATATTTAATGTTTCTACAACAATAGTTATGCCAAATTACAACAATATGGGCAAAAACCTAACAAAGCGCGCCGAGGATTACTCAAAATGGTACAACGAATTGGTTGTAAAAGCCGATTTGGCAGAGAACTCAGCTGTTCGGGGCTGTATGGTAATAAAGCCTTATGGTTATGCAATATGGGAGAAAATGCAAGCCGAACTAGATCGCATGTTTAAAGAAACTGGCCATCAAAACGCTTACTTCCCTTTGTTTGTTCCCAAAAGTCTTTTTGAGGCAGAGGAGAAAAATGCAGAAGGTTTTGCCAAAGAATGCGCAGTTGTAACTCATTACCGTCTTGAAAATGATCCCGATAAACCGGGTAAACTTCGCGTTGATCCGAAAGCAAAATTGGAGGAGGAGTTGGTTGTGAGACCGACGAGCGAAGCTGTTATTTGGAATACTTATAAAAACTGGATTCAGTCCTATAGAGATTTACCGATTCTGATCAACCAATGGGCCAACGTGGTGCGTTGGGAAATGCGCACTCGTCTATTTTTAAGAACGGCCGAATTTTTATGGCAAGAGGGGCATACTGCTCATGCCACAAAGCAAGAGGCATTGGAAGAAGCCCAGCAAATGAATCAAGTCTATACCGATTTTGCTCAAAATTTTATGGCAATTCCAGTAATTCAAGGTACAAAAACTGAAAGTGAGCGTTTTGCTGGAGCCGAACAGACTTATTGCATTGAAGCTTTGATGCAAGACGGCAAAGCATTACAAGCGGGAACTTCTCATTTTTTAGGGCAAAATTTTGCAGAGGCATTTGATGTTAAATTCATGACTAGTGAAGGATCCCAGGAGTATGTTTGGGCCACCTCATGGGGCGTCTCAACAAGGCTTATGGGCGCGCTTATCATGACCCACAGTGATGACCAAGGTTTGGTGCTTCCTCCTCATTTGGCTCCTTATCAAGTTGTTATTGTACCAATTTACAAAAGCGATGTTCAATTTAGAGACATCAGTTCAGTTGCAGACAGCGTAATGAAATCTTTAACGGCCAGAGGCATCAGCGTTAAATATGACAATCGAACTACGCAGCGTCCAGGCGCAAAATTTGCTCAGCACGAGTTGCAAGGGGTCCCATTGCGCATCGCTATTGGCCCCAAAGACTTAGAAAACGGGACGGTCGAATTGGCCAGACGTGATACGCTTACAAAAGAAACAATTAATTTGGAACAAATAGCGTCTAAGACAGAACAACTAATATCTGAAATTCAAAAAGCATTGTATGCCAATGCTTTAGATTTCAGGGACAAACACATGACTCCAGCAGATAATTTTGAAGATTTTAAAAATATTTTGGAGTCCAAGGGAGGATTTGTTTTGGCACATTGGGATGGGACTTTAGAAACAGAGCAAAAAATTAAAGAACTCACAAAGGCCACAATTCGTTGTATACCTATGAATGCACCGAATGAGGTTGGCAAATGTGTGTTTTCTGGAGCTTCATCAAAGCGTCGGGTTCTATTTGCGAAAGCCTATTAATTTCCTCCAAAACATCAAAAAAACAATATTGAAAGTTGTAGCATTTAAAAATAGTTGTATTTTTGCAACCGCAATATTTATATTGTAGCTGTTTTGTGTTATCGCAATTCAAAACAAAACGGCCCGTTCGTCTATCGGCTAGGACGCCAGGTTTTCATCCTGGTAAGAGGGGTTCGATTCCCCTACGGGCTACAATTTATAATAGTATAATATTTAAAAAATTATGGCAAATCACAAGTCAGCATTAAAGAGAATCAGAAGCAACAACGCCAAGCGTATACTCAATAAGTATCAGCATAAAACCACGCGTAATGCCATCAAGAGTTTAAAAGAACTCACGACTAAGAAAAAGGCAGAAAAGGCATTTCCGTCAGTTGCCTCTATGATAGATAAACTCGCCAAGAGAAATATCATCCACAATAATAAAGCGGCTAATTTAAAAGCCAAGCTGTCCAAGCACATCGCTAGCTTATAGTCGTTTTAAAAAAACACAAAAAAAAGGCCTTCTAATTAGAAGGCCTTTTTTTGTTTTATCACTGAATAATTATCCATTCATGGAAATTAGAAATTCTTCGTTGTTCCGCGTTTGTTTAAAGCGGTCATTGATGAATTCCATTGCCTCAACAGGATTCATATCTGCCAAGTATTTTCTCATGACCCACATTCGCTGAATGGTTTTTTCATCCAATAGCAAGTCATCTCTACGCGTGCTTGAAGATGTTAGATCAATGGCCGGGAAGATACGACGGTTGGATATTTTTCTATCCAACTGAAGTTCCATATTACCAGTTCCTTTGAATTCTTCAAAAATTACCTCATCCATCTTAGAACCAGTTTCTGTCAATGCGGTGGCGATGATAGACAGAGAGCCACCATTTTCAATATTTCTTGCCGCTCCGAAAAAGCGCTTGGGTTTGTGTAATGCATTGGCATCTACACCCCCACTTAAAATTTTTCCAGAGGCCGGTTGTACCGTATTATAAGCACGTGCCAATCGAGTAATGGAATCTAAAAGGATGACAACGTCATACCCACATTCAACCAGTCGCTTGGCTTTTTCCAAAACAATATTGGCAATTTTCACATGCTCGTGCGCTTCTTTGTCAAAGGTAGAAGCAATCACCTCACCGCGAACATTTCTTTGCATGTCCGTGACCTCCTCAGGGCGTTCATCGATCAAAAGAATCATCTGATACACTTCGGGATGGTTGGCCGCAATGGCATTTGCAACGTCTTTTAAAAGCATTGTTTTACCAGTTTTTGGCTGGGAAACAATCATTCCACGTTGTCCTTTTCCAATTGGAGAAAACAGATCCATGATTCGGGTAGATATGGTGTTTTGCTTTTCAGCAATATCAAATTTTTCTTTCGGAAACAAAGGTGTGAGGTGTTCAAAAGCGACACGATCTCTCACCTCTTTTGGGTCTAATCCGTTGATTTTACTGACTTTAATAAGGGGAAAGTATTTCTCTCCTTCTTTTGGGGGCCTTACATGGCCCAGGACTGTATCCCCATTTTTTAGGCCAAACAATCGAATTTGAGATTGTGAGACATAGATATCGTCAGGAGACGATAAGTAGTTATAATCTGATGATCTCAAAAATCCGTAGCCATCCGACATCACATCCAAAACACCTTCACTTTCTATGATGGCATCAAATTCAAAATCCGGTTCTTTGTACCGATTTCTATTGTCTTTATTGCCATTTTGTTCTCTTTTGTGGTGATTGTTTTTATTTTGATGCTGTTGTTTTTTGTGCTGCTTTTGTCGGTTGTTATTGTCTTTGTTCGATTGTCGGTCTTTATCCGATCCCTCATTTTTAGCTTTGTTTTTGTCAACATTGGCAGCAGGGCTGGTTTTTTTCTGGTTTGGGTTGTTTTGAGCAGGATTTTTGGGTCGCTCCGAAGCAGCGGCTTGAGGTTTTGGTGGCATTTCTTTTTGGGTAGCTGATGGGCTGGCCGCTTGCACATCCAAAATTTGGTAAATTAGGTCTAATTTTTTTAGAGCGCTGTACCTAGAAATTTTCAATTCCTTGGCTATTTCCTGAAGTTCAGGTAATTTTTTTTCTTTGAGTTCTGAGATTTCAAACATAATAGGTAATGTTTATTAAGTGGTTATAAATATGGTTTATTGTCGCTATGCAACAGTTTTTAGTGAAGAACAATCTTAGTGTAGAGTTTGTATGTAAGTGATTTGAAAAATAGTAAAGACAAAGAGGTCTTAAAATTTTGTTATGCAATTATACAATATTATTTTTAGATTTAAGTCAATTAAATAAAAAAGAAACAATTACTTTTGATGTTGATTATAAAGCATGTTACAGCGAATTCAAACTTTTTACTTATTTCTGTCTGCTCTCTGTTCAGGGGTCTTGTATTTTATACTTCCATTGTCAATCATTGAATCGAAACCCTATTTTGCTCAAGAACGGCCTGAATTCTTGGCATTGTTTATCGCTTCAACTTTGTTGGCTGTGGCCGCAATTTTTAAATTTAAATCCAGACAAACACAATTTGTACTGGGCCGTCTAAATATTCTACTGAATTTAATTTTATTGGGTTTATTTATTTACCGACTGTTTAATTTACCGGCCGAACTTCTAAATTTCGAGAAGGGTCCCGCAATGTTTTTACCCATTATTTCTGTTGTTTTATTGGCATTGGCAAATAAGGCCATTAAAAAAGATGAGGCTCTTATAAAATCTGTTGACCGTTTGAGATAAATAAAAGTGTTCGCTTTTTGTAGGGCTTAGCGTTTGAATTCTATGACTTCGAGTTGCTTAATTTTCCCATTGGCTACACAAAATCTTAGCATGGTTCTTACTTTGTGAAAGCCGTGTTTGCCGATGGCTCCAGGATTCATATGCAGCAAATCAAATTTTCTATCCTGCATAACTTTTAAAATATGCGAGTGTCCACTGATAAACAAATCTGGACACTCATCTTTGATCGCTTCTCTAATGTTTTTAGAATAACGGTTGGGGTAACCTCCAATGTGGGTGATCCAAACCTCAATCCCCTCAATCTTAAATTTTTGATGCAACGGAAATTCACTTCGCGCCTCGGCTCCATCAATATTGCCATAAACTGCGCGCAGTGGTTTTAGCTTTTTTATGGCATCGGTAACTTTAAGATCGCCAATGTCTCCGGCATGCCACACTTCATCACAAGAGCGTATGTGTTTTAATATATCCTCCCCCATATAGCCGTGAGTGTCTGAAAGCAAAAGAATTTTTTTCATGGAATCTTAGAAAACGCAAAACAGAATTTAGGTCAAAGTCTTATCTTTGCATAGCTAATAACAAAAGTATCAAAATAGCTTGAGATATTTCATTGATTTGTCCTATAATGGCGCCAAATATCACGGTTGGCAAATGCAACCCAACGCAACGACTGTGCAAGCGGTCCTCAATCATGCGCTTTCAACGCTTATAAAGACGCCTCTTAGTTGCATGGGAGCCGGCCGAACCGATACAGGGGTTCACGCTCTTAAAATGATGGCTCATTTTGACTGTGAACAGAGTTTTGACACAAGTGAAATCAGCTATAAATTGAATGCCTTTCTTCCCAAGGACATTGCCGTTAAGTCGATTAAAAAAGTACAGAAAGATGCCCATGCGAGATTTGATGCACTCAGCAGAACTTATACTTATAGAATTAGTACAATTAAAGATGTTTTTAAATTTGAAAAAAGCCATTATTTTTCAAAGATTTTAGACCTTAGGCTTATGAATGATGCCTGTCAAATTTTAAAGGACTGCGATGATTTTGAATGTTTTTCAAAAACCCATACGGATGTTAAAACATTTTTTTGTCAAATTCACAAGGCCGAATGGGTTCAGACTCATACGGACATAGAATTTATAATCACAGCGGATCGATTTTTAAGAAATATGGTACGTTCCATCGTTGGCACCTTGCTAGATGTTGGAACACATAAAACATCTTTGGAAGATTTTCGCCAGATAATCAAATCCAAAGACCGCTCTAAGGCAGGGGCCTCAGTGCCTGCAAAAGGCCTTTTCTTGACTGAAATCAAATATCCAACTACAATCTACTCTGATGTCTAAAGCCAAACAAACTGTATTTGATGCCCCGCTTTTTGGCAGACTTTTAGCCTATACAAAGCCCTATTACAGCGTTTTTTTATTGGCGCTCATAACAGTTATTGGACTGGCTGTTTTTGGGGCGTTGAGACCCAAAGTCTTGCAAATGGCCATGGATGAAAATATTGAGCTACAATTTCAGCCAGGTTTTTTAAAATACATCCTCTGGATGTTTTGCTTGTTATTTTTGGAGGTGATTTGTAATCTCACCTTTATTTATACCGCAAGTTGGTTGGGTCAGTCTGTCGTTCGAGATATAAGAATCAAGTTGTTTAACCACATTCTAGGATTTAAAATGAAGTATTTTGACAATTCATCCGTGGGCGTACTATTGACTCGAACGGTTAACGATATGGAGCGCATTGCAGATATTTTCGGAGAAGGGCTGTTTATGATTTTTAGTGACATTCTTAAAATGTTGGTGGTTGGCACTGTAATGGTTTATATGAATTGGCAGCTGAGTATCGTGGTTTTCTTTACGCTTCCAATTATTTTACTGGCTACAAAAATCTTTCAAAAATATATGAAAAGCGCTTTTGAGGAAGTTCGCAATGAAGTTTCAAACTTAAATTCATTTATTCAGGAACGGCTTACAGGTATGAAAATTGTTCAACTTTTTGCCAGAGAAGCAATTGAGCTCAAACGCTTTAAGGCCATAAATGCACGTCATAAAAAAGCTTGGATCAAAACTGTTTGGTATAATTCTGTGTTTTTTCCTATTGCAGAACTGTTGTCGTCAATCACTCTTGGTGCTATAATTTGGTTAGGAGGGTTAAACACTATTTTTGATCAAACTGCTTCCATTGGAGATTTGGCTGCTTTTATCATGATGGTACCTATGATGTTCCGTCCATTGCACCAAATCGCCAATAAATTCAATACTTTGCAAATGGGGATGGTGGCAGCAGACCGGGTTTTTGTGGTTTTAGACACCCATTCAAATATTTTAGACCAAGGAACACAATCACTAAAAGCATTTAAAGGAGGCATTGAATTCAAAAAAGTCCAATTTTCTTATGTGGCGTCCGAACCTGTACTCAAAGGGATTTCTTTTAGAGTAGAGCCAGGTAAAACTGTCGCTATTGTGGGTGCAACTGGTGCCGGAAAATCTACCATAATAAACTTGATCAATCGTTTTTATGATATTGATAAGGGTCAAATCTTATTTGATGGAATAGATATAAAAACCATTCCACTTAAATTGCTGAGAAAACAAGTTGCCGTCGTATTGCAAGATGTCTTTTTATTTGCAGATTCAATTTTAAATAACATCACTCTTGGAAATTCTGATATTTCTGAAGCCAGTGTCGTCAAAGCGGCCAAACAGATTGGCATTCACGATTTTATAAAAAAACTTCCAGGCGGTTATCACTATAACGTAAAAGAACGAGGTGTGATGTTATCGGTTGGACAGCGCCAATTGATCTCTTTTTTAAGAGCCTATGTAATTAATCCAAAAGTCTTGATTTTGGATGAAGCGACTGCTTCGATTGATTCTAACTCTGAGCAGCTCATTCAAGATGCTACTAAAAAAATTACCAAAGATCGTACCTCAATCGTGATTGCGCACCGGCTTGCAACCATTCAAACCGCCGATACAATCATTGTATTAGATGCTGGAGAAATTGTTGAAATGGGACCCCATGCGACTTTGCTTAAAAACAATACAGGATTTTACAGAGGATTGTACCAAGCTCAATTTATTGAGCAAGCCGATTAAGCAAGGTCTGCTTTTAATTTTTCAATCAACTCTTGGGTGTTGTTGTAAATAACAAAGGCCCCATTGTTTATATAGGAAATTTGACCTGTCTCTTCACTCACTACAAGGGACAATGCATCTGTTTTTTCTGTGATTCCAATGGCTGCCCGATGTCTTAGGCCAAAATGGGAGGGAATGTCTTTTTTATTGCTCACAGGAAGGATGATGCGGGTGGCTTTAATGGTGTTGTTTGAAATGATAATCGCACCGTCGTGAAGCGGACTGTTTTTAAAAAATATACTTTCTAAAATAGGTTGGGTGAGTTCAATGTTCATTTGATCCCCAGTCTCTACCAAAAAATCCAAATTATTATTTCGTTCCAAAACCATCAATGCCCCTGTTTTGGTACTGGCCATTTTAGTCGCAGCTCTTACAATGGCACTCGCATCGGTTTCATTTTTTCTGACAGAGCTGCTTAAAAACTGAAATCGTCCAAAAATGCTCCTGTTTTTACTAAAATTAGTCGAACCAATCATCAATAAAAACTTCCGTATTTCGGGTTGAAAGACAACAATAAGCGCAATGACTCCAACTCTCATAAAGCCTCCAAGGATGTTTGATAGCATGCGCATCTCCAGGGTGTTCACCAAAAGGAAAAAGAGATAAAAAATAACAATTCCTATAAAGATGTTAATGGCAACCGTCCCCCTAATTAACTTATAGATATAATACAGTAACATGGCCACCAAGACAATGTCTATGACATCTAAAACGCTAAAATCCAGGATATTCTTAAGAATTTCCAACTTTCATTAATTTTTTTAAAGATACTAAATAAAACCAAATTTTGAGCTCAGTTGTCTTTAACCAAAACATTGTAGAGCTGCACACACTCCTGGGCTTGCTTTACATCGTGGACTCTTAGAATCTTACTGCCATTGGCCAAAGCCATCATATGCAGGGCAGTGGTCCCATTGAGCGCTTCAGCAGCTGTGCAGTCCAAAACTTTGTAAATCATAGATTTTCTGGAGACGCCTGTGAGCATTGGCAGGTTGAGGTTGCTAAAAAACTCCATATGCCTCAACAGTTTGTAGTTCTGTTCTGTGGTTTTGGCGAATCCAAATCCAAGATCTAAAATCAAGTCTGTAATCCTGTGTTCTTTTGCAAGTTGAATGCGTTCCGAAAAATAATGGTAAATATCTGTAATTAGGTGTTTGTAATCCGTCTGTTTGTGCATGTTCTGGGGGGTTCCTTTCATATGCATCATAATATACGGCATCTTTAACTGGCCCACTGTTTCCATCATTTTTGGATCTAATTTTCCGGCGGAAATATCATTGCAAATCGAGGCGCCAACAGCTGCACATTCCATTGCCACTCTCGAGCGAAAGCTATCGATGGAGATTATACAATCTGGAAATACTTTTAAAATTAAGGCCACTACCGGTACAATGCGTTTGAGTTCCTCATCAACAGACACAAAATCAGCACCCGGTCTGGAACTGTAAGCGCCAAGATCAATAAATGTAGCCCCCTCAACCAACATCTTTTCCACTTGATCTAAAACACTTTTGGAATCTTTAAAGCGGCCACCATCATAAAACGAATCGGGCGTAATATTTAAAATCCCCATGACTTTAGGAGTCGTGAGATCAATGAGTTCACCTTTACAGTTTATAGAGAAATGTGGCTTATTTTTTGGAGGAATCATTCAATTTTAAAGTTTAAACCTTAAATTTTGACGGTTTGAAAATTTTAAACGAAATTTACGAAAATTTCAGTCGAATTCATGCAAAATACTTCAAAAGAATACGATGCCGTTATCAGCGCTTGTAGGGCTTTGTTTTTAAAAAAAATGAAAGATTATGGATGTGCATGGCGTATTTTAAGATTGCCATCACTCACCGATCAAATTTTTATCAAAGCACAACGCATTCGAGGTTTGCAACAAAATAAGACCCAACGGGTTGCTGAAGGGGCTGCGAGTGAATTTATCGGAATTATCAATTACTGTGTGATGGCGCTGATACAAATTGAACGTGGTATTGCTGAACAACCCGACCTTACCAATGAAGAAACGGTTTCAGATTATGACGCTAAAATTGCCAATACCAAACAATTGATGTTGGATAAAAATCACGATTATGGCGAAGCATGGCGGGATATGCGGGTAAGTTCGCTAACGGATCTAATTTTACAAAAGCTATTAAGGGTCAAGCAAATCGAAGACAATGCTGGCCAAACCCTTGTCAGTGAAGGAATTGATGCCAATTACCAAGACATGATCAACTATGCGGTCTTTGCTCTAATTCATTTAAATACCAACTCATGAAACTACTGACCTTCATTGCTCGAACTTTTGTGGGTGTTCTGTTTATAATTTCTGGATTCATCAAACTCAATGACCCAATTGGTTTTTCTTATAAACTACAGGAATATTTTAGTTCTGAGGTTTTAAACCTTCCTTTTTTAGAGCCGTATGCTTTGGCCTTGGCAATTTTTGTGGTTGTTTTTGAAGTTGTTTTGGGGGTGTTTTTATTGATAGGATACCAGCCAAAATTTACATTGTGGAGCTTGTTATCCATGATTGTGTTTTTTACGTTTCTGACTTTTTACTCCGCTTATTTTGACAAAGTCAAGGATTGTGGTTGTTTTGGGGACGCCCTAAAATTAACCCCTTGGGAAAGTTTTACAAAAGACCTTGTTTTATTGGTGCTAATTTTGTTGATTTTTTATGGCCAAAAGTACATTCAACCGATTTTTAAGCCCACATTGAACAATGTCATTGCGGGTGGAAGTTTGGTTCTGAGTTTGATTTTTGGATACCATGTTTTAATGCATTTGCCAAGCATTGATTTTAGAGCCTATAAAATTGGGGACAATCTCATCGAAAATATGCAAATTCCCCCCAATGCTCCGAAAGCAATTCAGGAATTTAAATGGACCTTTGAGGTCAACGGAAAAAAGCAGACCATTATTACGGATGGCGCTTATCCAGATGTTGATGGGACCTATATTGAGGTCGAAACTAAGGTTGTCAAAGAAGGTTTTCAACCTTCTATTTTAGATTTTTCCATTGAGACTGATTCTGAAGATTTTACACAAATGTTTTTAGCGGAATACAACTTGTTGATGCTGGTTTCCTATAACTTAGACACTGCAGACGCCGCCGGATTAAAAAAACTCAAAGCCTTATCTGACAAAGCCATATATATGGGTTATACCGTTATAGGCTTGACTGCTTCTGGGGCCCAGACCAAGAAGAAAATTCAGTCCATTTATGATTTTAATTTTGAATTTTATTTATGCGACGAAAAAGCATTAAAAACCGTCATTCGTTCCAACCCTGGTGTCTTGCAGTTGAGTAGAGGAACTGTTTTGCAAAAAGTTCACTGGAATGACATTGAAAATCTAGCACTTTAAAATTGGGAACCTATTTATTAAAAAAAACAGCCAATACCTTTCTGACACTTTTTGGAGTGGTCACCGTAATTTTTTTTCTTTTTAACGTATTACCCGGAGACCCTGCCCGTATGATGCTTGGGCAGAACGAAGATGAGGAACAGCTCGCATTGGTCCAAAAAAAGTATGGTTTTGACCAACCGATCTTTACTCAATACTTATACTATTTAAACGATTTATCCCCTTTGTCTTTTCACAAGAACGACCCCGACCACTATACCAGCTTGTCTTCTGCTAATTACTCCAGTAAGACATTGTTGGCATTGGAAAAAGGCAGTGTTGTTTTAAAATACCCTTTTTTGCGCCGTTCCTTTGCCAAGCAAGATAAAAAAGTCACTCAAATCCTCAAAGAAACACTGCCAAATACATTTATTTTGGCAACAGCCTCCATTACTATCGCCCTTTTTTTAGGCCTGTTTTTAGGGCTCTTATCAGCCCTTAACAAAGACCAGCGCGTCGACAGATTTATTATGGTATTCAGTACTTTAGGAATGAGTTTGCCCTCTTTTTTTACCGCCATTATCTTTGCTTGGCTTTTTGGGTTTGTTTGGCATAAATACACGGGTCTCGAAATGAGCGGAAGTTTATACGAACTGGACGATTTTGGAGAGGCCAACCGCCTGCAGTTAAAAAATTTAATTTTGCCTGCAGTGGTTTTGGGAATTCGTCCCCTTGCCGTAATTTCCCAACTTATGAGAAATTCTTTGTTAGAGGTCTACAACTGTGAATATATTAAAACAGCACGCGCTAAAGGACTTGGCTCTCAAAAGATTTTATTTAATCACGCTTTTAAAAACGCTCTAAGCCCTGTTGTTACGGCTATTTCGGGATGGTTTGCATCCATGCTAGCAGGGGCTGTTTTTGTAGAGTATGTTTTTGGATGGAATGGTTTGGGTAAAGAGATTGTGAATGCTTTAAATTCCTTAGATTTGCCAGTTATAATGGGGGCTGTTTTATTGATATCAACAATTTTTGTGATTTTAAATATTTTTGTTGATTTGGTTTACAAATATTTGAACCCTAAAATAAAATTAACATGAAAAAAATTATACTCCTCTTTATTTTCAGCAATACATTAATAAATTGCCAATCAGCACCAAAAACAACGTTTTCAGAAGTTGCATTAAACGATAAGCTTGAGCAGATGGATGGGGCCTCAGTTGATTTTGCTGCTATTTTAGAAAAGCATAGTGGAAAGCCTCTATTTATAGACGTTTGGGCTTCGTGGTGCAGAGACTGTATAGAAGGTCTCCCAAAGCTAAAGGCGTTTCAAGCTGACCATCAAGGAATGGTATATGTTTTTCTGTCTCTTGACAAAACTGTCAAAGCTTGGAAAAAAGGAGTTGAGCGCTACGAAATTAAAGGCGATCATTATTTTATGTCATCTGGGCGCAAAGGGCCCTTGGGCTCATTTTTAGATTTAGACTGGATTCCTCGTTTTCTAATTGTAAATCCTGACGGTAAAATTGAAGTATTTAGAGCGATTGAAACAACCGATATTAACCTTTTAAATTATTTAAAATGAGAAAGCAAATTGTAGCTGGTAATTGGAAAATGAATAAGGACTATGTAGATTCAGAAATTTTAGTTTCCAAACTTCTCAGTTATCACAAACACTCTTCCACTGAGGTTATAATAGCACCCCCATTCACCAATTTATTGGCCGCTGTTAATACACTCAAGGGCAGCTCTATTGAAGTGGCTGCTCAAAATATGCACTTTGCTGAAAATGGTGCCTATACTGGTGAGACCAGTGTTTTAATGTTAAAAAGTATTGGGGTTCAAGCCGTTATTTTAGGCCATAGTGAGCGTCGCGCTTATTTCAATGAGACTGATGCTTTGTTGGCCAAAAAAGTAGATACTGCCTTAGCACACGACATGCGTATTATCTTTTGTTTTGGAGAGGAATTAAAAGACCGCAAGGCTGGAAATGAAAAAGCCGTTGTGGAAAGTCAAATTAAAAACGCACTTTTTCATTTACCCTCAGCAGCTTGGGGTCAAATTGTTTTGGCCTATGAACCTGTTTGGGCCATTGGTACAGGGGAGACTGCCAGTCCAAATCAGGCCCAAGACATGCATGCATTTATCAGAAAAACCTTGGCTGATAATTATTCAGAGGCTTTGGCTGATGGTGTTTCTATTCTCTATGGGGGAAGTGTAAAACCCTCAAATGCCAAGGAAATCTTTTCAAAAACAGATGTTGACGGCGGTTTAATTGGAGGGGCCTCCTTAGATGCAGCACAGTTTACAGATATTGTCAATGCGTTTTAGTCCATGACATATCCACTGTATATTGGATATTATTTTGAGGTTTCACCAACCATTCCAGGCTCTGAAATTCTTATGGCTGAACTCATTTTGGCAGGTTTTGAAAGTTTTGTTGAAACTTCCAAGGGGCTAGAGGCCTACATTCAAAAAAAGGATGAGTCCCCGGCCATCTTAGACGCTGTAAAGATTCTTAAGAACAAGTCTTTCTCTATATCATACCGCATTGAGGAAATTTCTCCAGTCAATTGGAATGCCCAATGGGAAGCTAATTTTAAGCCCGTTACAGTGGACAAACGCTGCCACATTAGAGCTCCATTTCATGCCCCAGCCGATACGGATTTTGATATTGTTATTGAACCCAAAATGAGCTTTGGAACTGGTCATCACCAAACCACCCATATGATGCTCCAATTAATGTTGGGAACAGATTTTAAAAACAAGTCTGTTTTGGATATGGGGTGTGGGACGGCTGTTTTGGCCATTTTGGCTGAAAAAATGGGAAGTCCATATGTTGAAGCCATAGACATTGATGAGTGGTGTTATCAAAACAGTCTTGAAAACACTGCCCTTAATAGCTGTTCTAATATTCGTGTTCTAAAAGGCGACGCAACCCTTATAAAAACCAAAAAATTTGATTGCATCTTAGCCAATATCAATCGCAATATCCTTCTCCGCGACATTCCTGAATATACGACTTGTTTAAATGCAAATGGTTTTTTATTTTTGAGTGGGTTTTATGAAAATGATATTCCTGCAATACAAGACGTCTGCAAGCACTCCAATCTAACTCAAGAAATACAAATTTCAAGCAATGAATGGACGGCATTAAAATTTAAAAAACAATAATGGCTACAAAAGAAAAAGTTAAAGAAGTTGCTAAAGTTTCACAAGTTGATGACAACTTTAATGAGATTGTACTGTTTAATGACGATATAAATACTTTTGATCATGTGATAGAGACCTTGGTTGTCACCTGTAATCACAGCTATGTACAAGCAGAACAATGTTCCATTCTGGTGCATTACAAAGGAAAATGTACGGTCAAAACAGGACCCTACAGTGATTTAGAACCCCGTTGTTCCAAATTACTACAGGCGGGCTTAAGTGCTGAAATTATATAGATTGTTCTTTAGAGAACTGGCTCAGGCTTTGCAGCGCCCATTGACTATAGGCAGACGGGTTTTCTTTACAGCTGCAAAACCACCGGCAATATCAACAAGATTTGAGAACCCCTTGGCTTTCAAAATAGAGGCGGCAATGACCGAGCGGTAACCCCCCCCACAGTAAATATGGTATGTTTTTTTAGCATCAATTTCATGGAATTTTTTATAAATACTGTCCAATGAAAGGTGTTTTATATGCGCTCCCACCAAGTGCGCTGTATTGTACTCTGCATCTTTTCGAACATCCAAAACAGTTGTGCTACTGCTATTAAAGGCCAATTCGAATTCTTTGGCAGAAATGGAGGTGATTTGAGCAGTGGTTTTACCAGCCCCAACCCAAGCTGACATTCCCCCTTCAAGATAACCCAAACAATTGTCATAGCCCACTCTAGCGAGTCTTGTGATCGCCTCTTCAGGCCGGCCTTCTGGGACTACCAATAAAATAGGCTGATTGATATCCGCAATAAGCGCTCCTACCCAAGGTGCAAAACTGCCATTTAGCCCTATAAAAAGGGCGCCTGGAATGTGTTCTTCTACAAATTCTTGTTGTGTTCTTAAGTCAAGGACAAGGGTGTCTTTTTTTTGAGCCAATGTTTCAAACAATTTTAAAGGTACAGCGTTGTTGCTCTTCGATAAAATTATGTCTAAATCCGTATACCCTGTTTTGTTAAGCAGTATATTTTCTATAAAATAGGGTGGTGGTGTGCCAATTCCTGCAAGCACTTCATTGACAAACTCTTCTTTGCTCATGTCGGCGCGCAGTGCATAATTAGAACGCTTTTGATCACCAAGGGATCCAATGGTTTCTTTACTCATATTTTTACCGCAGGCAGAACCAGCGCCATGGGCAGGGTATAAAATGAGGTGATCCTCTAGGGGCATAATCTTAGAACGCAAGGAATCAAATAACATCTCAGCTAAATTTTCTTTGGTCATTCCCTTGTATTGTTGCGCTACATCTGGGATGCCAACGTCTCCAAGGAAAAGTGTATCACCCGAAAAAAGAGCATGGTTGTTTCCAGCGGGATCAATTAATAGATAACTTACAGATTCAAGCGTATGACCGGGGGTATGTATGACTTTTAGCTGCAGTTTTCCAATTTTAAAAATTTCCCCATCTACCGCATTGTGGCAGTCGTATTGGGTCTTTGCATTGGGACCAAAAACAATGGTAGCCCCTGTTTTTTTTGCCAAATCTAAATGGCCTGAAACAAAATCTGCATGGATATGCGTTTCAAATACATATTTGATTTTTGCCTTGTCTTTTTTTGCCCGCATTATATAGGGCGTGGGCGCTCTTAAAGGATCTATAATTGCGGCCTCACCATCGGATTCGATATAGTACGCCCCTTGTGCAAGGCATTTGGTATAAATTTGTTCAATTATCATTGGAGATACATTTGTACATACAAATTTAAGATTTTTGAATTTGGAGAAAAATTCTTTTGACTAAAAAATTATTCGGTTATATTTGCACCTCTTAAATGGCCTCGTAGCATAACTGAATAGTGCACTTGATTACGGCTCAAGAGGTTGCAGGTTTGAATCCTGCCGAGGTCACAAAATATCTCCAAGGATAAAAAATTATTTTTGGGGATATTTTTTTATTTTTATGTCAGAATAAAAATACGTCATTTCAAACTGAAAATTTCAAATCAAAAATTAAATTATGAATTCAATTTTAAACCAGAACCTGTTCTTTATAAAGGAGCAAGTTGGAATGT
>PBQM01000033.1 GCA_002725015.1 Flavobacteriaceae bacterium
GGCCAACCAAGTCATTACAATTTCAATTCCGACGGCTTTATCGCCTTCACCGGCGTAGATAATAATCGGCAACATAAAAACTTGGACAAAAAATTGGGCAAACATCACCGCCACAAAGCGATAAGATGAAATGCTATTGCGCTCTTTCATACTGCCCGTAATAACCCCACTAAGCGCGGAATATGGTAGGTTACTTGCAGCGTATAGCAAAAGCAATAAAGTATAGGTGATAACCGCATAAATCACCTTGCCCTTATAAGCAAAGTCAGGAGTGCTAAAGGCCAGGACAGAAACCACCCCTAATGGTACGGCTGTCCAAAGAATCCAAGGGCGAAATTTACCCCATCTAGAATTTGTACGGTCTGCAATGGCCCCTACAATCGGGTTGAATCCAAAAGCCGCCACAGTACCCACCGTAAACATAATAGCCGTTGCATCGTTGGCATCTAACTTATAGATGTCCGTATAAAAATAAGCCAAATAAGTCATTAGGGTTTGAAAGACCAAATTGGCAGCCAAATCTCCGAGACTGTAGCCAATTTTTTCAATTATTGATAATTTTTCGGAAGTTGATTTCATAGAGAATGTATTGATATTTTATCAGTTGGTTTTTAACTCAAGAAGGCGTTTATAAGCAGTTTTTGGCTTGTATTTTCTGTCAAATAAAAGGGGATAGTTGGTACGTCCTTTGATAGGCCAGTCATTTAACCATGAGTGTTTATCCATCACGCCCCAAAACGTCACTCTTTCAATTTTATCACTGTGTTTGACAAACAGATTGAAAATATCTTGGTAACGCTTTGCAAGTTGATCTTGAACAGCCTCTGGCAATCCGTTGGGATAAGGGTCCATAGCAGGATCCCCTTCAAACTTAGAAAAATTTTGACTGACCTCAGCACCCACCATTTCCCAAGGGCTGGGCAATACAGAAATATCTAACTCTGTAAAAGAAACAGAAACACCAGCGGCATGGATGTCCAATATAATCTCCTCAATAACTTCTAAACTTGGAGATTTTAAATCCCAGTGAGCCTGTACTCCTACGCCATTTATTTTTGTACCATTGGCAATAAATTGTTTGACCATATTTAAAATTCCAGCTCTTTTTTCTGGCTTGTATACATTGTAGTCGTTGTAAATTAAATTGGCTTCTGGATCCATTTTATGAGCGAGTTTAAAGGCCTTTTCGATATAAGCCTCACCCAAATTATTATAAAAAACAGACTGCCTTAATGTACCGTCTTCTTCAAAGGCTTCATTGACCACATCCCAAGCATCGATTTTTCCTTTGAACCGAGACACCAAAGTTTGTATGTGATTTTCAAAGTGCTGCTGCATTTGTTTAGGGTTGTCTATGTTTTGCATAAAATCAGCCAATTGAGAATGCCACACCAGCGCATGGCCTACGATATACATATCATTTTTAAGACCCATTTCAACATATTTATCCGCGGCTTTAAAATTAAATTTATTGGGCTCAGGCTGAATAAACATCCATTTTAGAGAATTTTCTGGGGTGATGGTATTGAACTGTGTATTTATAATTTTCTTTGATTTTGAGTCCATTCCCAAAATAGTATTTTCATTTACAGCCGCTCCCAAGTAAAATAGTCCATTAAAATGTTTTGCCAATGAGAGTTTTGGTTTTGAATCAGAAACAGTTCTGTTGGCACAGCCAATTAAACAAATCAACCCACATAAGAATACTACAAAGAGAGGTTTTTTTAATTTTTTCATTGTTTTCGATTTGTTAATAAAAACATTGTCAGTTTTTCAAAAATTTAAGCGTTTGAAAAGTATTGGTATTTGAATTGCGAATTTTTAGCAGATAGACACCATTACTCAGGGAAGAAACATCTAATGTCAAGATTTGTTGCTCTGTATTTTCACGTTTTGGAAGATGGTAATTTTTTCCCAATAAATCCATAACATCAACTAAATCATTGGCGGTATATTTCGAGATCGATATTTGATTCTTTGCAGGGTTTGGATATAAAAAAGCAGGGCCGAACTGAGTGGTGGTCTGGTTCACCCCAGCAGTTGCATTTAAAAACTCAAAGGCGCCAATATCGACAATGTCATCAACATTAGAAAAATCAACCTCAGCAGATCCTTGAGTTACCAAGCTAAAATCATCAATATAAAAATCACTAACAACCCCGTTACCAACATTGGGTCCTTTGACAAAAACAAAAAGGTCATCTTGATTAGTAGGGGTGTAATTTCCGGTCAAAAGCGTCCACTGGCTGTCATTTGTGGCGTTAGTTGAGGCCACATCGGTATAAGTGTTGGCTGTTGTATTTTTAATTCGAAGTTGGGTTGTGCCAGAACCTCCAGCGGCTAATTTTACCCAAACATAAAAAGTATAGGTCTCACCAACAGTTAACAATCCATTTAAAACCAGTCTGGGACTGTGCCAGTTGAGGGTTCGATTGCTTACCAAGAGACTGTTGTCACCAGATTTTGAAGTATCCGAACTAGATTCTAAACTGGGGGTTCCAAACGAGGACCAGCCTCCTGTTGAATTTTCAAAGCTTGAATAGGAAATTGCATTGGGGAGTGCGGGTCTTGGGTTCCCTAAATAATCATTGTCAGGCGAGTAATTTGAATCTCCAGCATCGATAGCAGGAGAATTTTCTGTAAGTTGAAAATTGGTTTGAGTGATGTCAATGGCACCATTGACTACAATAGGTACCTCAGTAAACAAAGGATCTATATCAATCAAATTACAACATGCAATAAAATTGTAAGGAACCCCATTGTCACCGGATGGTAATTTACCATTTAAAAAAATATTATTCCCCACATATCGAGTTCCATAATAATTGGGAATCTCAATAGCAGAAAATAAATTATCTCTGTTGACTACAATATTATTAACAACTGTAGCATTTAAAATTTTATTGGCTTTGATGCCCCCTACCTTTTGACCCCGGTGTGCAGCATTGCCATTGGCAACAGAAATATCTTGAATGATCTCGTGAACCCCATTGTAATACAAGGTGTTATTTTGAAAAATGGCTGAGGCGTTTATTGAATTGTCAAAATTGATTCCGTTTTTTCCATTGTTTGCACAGACGTTGTTTTCAAATAAAAAAGTCCCGTTATAATTGTCATCACTTCTGGTTACATACAAGCCTTGTCCATCTAAAATACTGTTGTAATTCGCAGTCCCATAATTGGGATTGGTGTTCCCTGAATTGTCGGGCAATTGGGTGACATAAAATGGAATGCGATTCCAATTGTTGTAAACTAAATTCCCGCGCATGATCATTTTTACATCCGTACCATTATCAGCCTCTGAGGCGGCAATGGATTCAGCATATACGATTGCCGATGAGGCAGAGGAAGTCCACCAAGTGGTATTGTAGACCTCGTTATTCTCAATGATAATATGATCAGAATCATTAAACCGAATTCCAGATCCAGGTGTGTCATGAACGATGTTATTTCGAATTGTGATGTGGTGATGTGCAACATAGCCCCCCCAAATTCCCTTTCCAGAGAAATAGGTGTGGTTGTAATTCGTACTGTCATCATTGTCTTCCGCCACTTGTACTTTATAGGCTCTATTGGCCATGGCCATATCATAATTAATTGATTGTGAGGGACCAATAACTTCAAAACCCTCAACAATGATATAATTCATGTTGTTGGAAATTACAATACCACCCCTACCGTCAAATTCTATCAATGGCAGATCTCCAGGATAATTCCTTAATGTGATATAATTACCCTCCGTTCCGGATTTATTGATGGTCACAACATGATTCAGGTTCATATTGGTATAGTTTGAAACATTGACAGTGCCATAACCATTATTTCTATAGGTCCCCTCCATCACATAAACAGTTCCGCCAGCACTGACTTGAGAGATAGCCTTGTTAATCGTTTTATAAGGAGCCGTTTCTGAGCCTTCATTTGAATCAGAGCCTTCCTCTATAGAAACATAATAATCTTGAGCAAAAAGGCATCCTGAAAACAATAAAAAGAACAGAAGCTTTATGTTATTTGTATGGTTATAGATGCAAAGAAAGTTAAACTTGACAGTCATTTTTGTTTGGTTAATTAAGATTCTTTTAATTATAATTTTTGAACCGTGTAAAAACTTTAAAACAGCCTTAAAACGCAAAGCGATTCAAAGCCGTATTTAAGGAAGTACTCAGCCTTAAAAATAACACTTTTAATCTAAAGTCGTTTTTAATGGATCTCGATTGACAAAATCTCGCATTGTTTTTAATTTTTTACTGTATTTTTCAATCGTGGCGGCATTGGCTGGATATTCTGAAATATCCTTGTTTTGTTTCGAGTCTTGCTTTAAGTCATATAACATATTTCCTATGTATTTTTCACCTTGAAAAAATTCTGTATAGGAGTAGTTTTCGTCTACCACGGCTTCGCCTTGTTTGTAGCGCGTATAAATTTCATCTTTCAATTTCAACTCAGGGTTTTTCATCACTGGTGTCAAGCTTTTTCCATGGATGTATTTTGGGGGCACCATGCCCGTCAATTCACAAAGCGTCGGATAGACATCAACCAATTCAGTGAAGGAATCTGTAGTTCGATTTTTGGCAAACCCAGGCGATGATATGATAAAAGGAATTTTAATGGCTTCATAAAAAGTGCTGTGCTTACACCAAAATCCATGTTCTCCAAGGAAGAACCCATGATCGCTCCACAAAATGACGGTGGTATTTTCACGAAGACCCAAATCATCTAAACCATTTATTAAATCTCCAATAAGGGCATCCATATAACTGACACTTGCATAGTAACCGTGAACTAAATTTCTAGACATTTCATCGCTAAGGAGTCCTTTGGCAGGAATGTCTAAATACATATTTCTCAACTCGGCATTGTCGTGCTGAGAATGCATGGCAATATATGGTGAGTTTTTAGGTTGATATGCGTTGTCTGCCAAGGGAATCTCGTCATGATCGTAGAGGTCCCAATATTTCTTGGGTTGAATAAAGGGCAAATGGGGAGAGACATATCCAACCGCCATAAAAAAAGGTTTGTTTTCGGCTTTGAGAGCCTTCATTTTGTCCAAGGCCCTTTTGGTGACCTTTCCATCGTTATAGGCGTAATCATCTACCTCCGGATGTTCAAATGCAGGACCCTTACGGCCATGTTCTCCAATTTCTCCGTTGCGCTTTCGCACTTGAGCTTCAGGATCTTGATAATCGGCTTGGTGAGCGCCCCCGTCGTTATCTGACCAGTATTGTCCAGTATCATTGGGATAATGATAGATCTTACCATATGAAATCGTCTCATAACCGTTCTCCATAAAAAGTTGGTTTAAGCTAATTGCGTCAGGAGTGTCCTTTGAGGCCCTTGATGTGTAATCGTTAAAACGGGCTTGGCTGGGACGAATTCCGGTCATGATACTCGCTCGGCTGGCACCACAAACAGCGATATTGGTAAAGGCATTATTGAACTGAAGTCCTTCTGATGCCAATTTATCTATATTGGGCGTTATCATTTTAGACTCCCCATAGGAGTTGATCTTTGGTCTAAAATCGTCTATTGAAATAAAAAGAATATTGTGACTTTTAGTCCCCGATTGACCCTTAATGGAACAGGGCAATAAAAGGATGCAAAAAATAAAGAAAGTGCATTTTGTAATGAAGTTCATAGGAATTAAAGATTTAATTGGAAGTTGTTATGTTAGAAGCTTTGTAGCCGATGCGAATGGCACGGGCACTTATTTTTTCATTGGATTGAATGGGAACAGGTTCGCTATATAGCTGCCAATAATTGAAACCGATCGCCGATCCAAGCTGATAGGCCATTGAAGCGCCTTCTGTCTTACAGCTTAAAGTCATGATATTGTTGTGTTTCTCAATTTCAACATCGGCTGTAATGGGTTGTTTCATATCCGGCCAAAATTCGTTGATGATTTCACTTTCGGGAGTAAAACCGCGGTCTTTTATCTGTATTTGCCATTGACTGAGTTGACTTCTCAATTCCTGTAACTTTTCAGAGTAGACCGGATTGTTGGCGAGGTTATTTACTTCATATGGGTCTGTTTCTAGATCGTAAAGTTCTTCAATTGGTTTTTTTGGCATAAAAATATAAGCAGCATCTCCATGAAGTTTTCCAGCTATATTCAATTCAATCAAGCGCTTATTCATTGGTATTTGCTCTCTGTATTTATTTCTATAGATCAAAGGCAACTCAGGCATAAAATTTTTGATGTAGACATAACGCCCGTCCAAAACGGAGCGCTGCATATCAGTACATTCATCAAAACGATCGGCTGATCCAAAAATATATCTTCTTGCAGCTTGCTGATAAGAACCCGCAAAAGCCTTTCCATCCATGTATTTTGGAGGCTCAATTCCGACCAAAGACAGTACAGTTGGCCCAAGATCCATCAATGAAACCATTCGAGTGTCAGTTTCACCCGCTCTAAATCCGTTTGGATAACGCACCAACAAAGGGACATGTAATCCGCTTTCTCCAACCGCTCTTTTTTGCCGCAAAAGATTGCCTCCGTGATCACTCCAGAAAAAGACCACAGAATGATCCAAAACACCATCTTTTTCCAATTGATCTAAAAGCTGCCCAATTTCTTTATCCAAAGCTTCAATATTAGAATATTTACGCGCAATACCCTCTCTAACAATTGGTAGATCCGCATAATAATCAGGAACAACAACATTCTCAGGAAGCACCGTCATGGGTTTATTCTTTCGCAACCATATGCGCGATTCGTGAGTGGTATAGTAATTTTTGACATAGAAAAAAGGACGCCCTTCTGGGGCATCTTTGTAAGAACCTCCACCGTAAACATCGTCCCAGGTCGTAAAAGGTGCATTAAACTGATAATCGCATTTGTTGTCATTGACGCAATAATATCCATTGGCCCTTAAGTATTCCGGAAAAGGTTTTACATAAGCGGGAGTCACCACCTCGTAATCAGGAATATTTATACCAGACTTGTCTAGAACTCCCTTGTCTTTTCTAAACTTTATTTGCTCTGGCCACTTAAAGTTGTTGTGATCCCCAGTTCGCATATTGTGAGCTCCTAAGCGCGCTGGATACATTCCAGTGATGATAGAAAAACGACTGGGTGCACAAACCCCAACGGTTGCGTAAGCATTGGTATATTTAACCCCTTCATTGGCCAAGCGATCAATATTCGGAGTATTCACCACTTTATTGCCATAGGCACTTAAAACAGGCCCCATGTCTTCACAACTGATCCAGACCACATTCAATGGTTTTTCAGAAAGTTGCTGAGCTTTTGCTGAAACAACAAAAATCAGACAGAATGTAAGGCGTTTAAAAATTTTTAATAGATTCATTTTTATAATTTAATAATGAACTGGAATATAATCGCTCTCACTTAGCTTTCCTACCAAATCTAAATCAACTTTGTTCCATTTAGAAATGCGATCTAGGGGGTGTAAGGTTGGCTTGATAAGAGGCATTTTATGGGCCAATAAAAAATCATCCTGAGAAAGCATCCAAGTATTTAAAGCGGATGAGAGCTCTTGCTTAATCGCTGAAAAACCAGGTTTGTTTATTAAATTATTTTTCTGATAGGGGTCTTTTTCCAAGTCATATAGTTCTTCATAAGGGATGTTTGGGAAAGATTCCGCACCCATTTTTATAAAAGCATTGACCGCGGGATTTTCACCATAATTAGAGGCTACAACTTCCGCAGAGTTATAATTTCTTATAAACTTATATCGAATGCCCCTAACAGCTCGACTTGGAAATACCTTACAAGCTTGTATGTTTTGCTTTGTGGCAATGGAGTAAATATATTTGTGAACAGGGTCTTGGCTGCCTTTTAAGATTTCTTTAAAACTTTTACCATCAATATCTTTTGGAATTTTAGCGCCAATGATATCCAAGAAAGTGGGTAATATGTCTACAAAATTTAACATGGCATCAGAAACTGTATTGGCTGCAACAACTGCTGGCCATCGAACCACAAATGGAACTTTTAGACCTTGTTCAGCAACCCCCCATTTACCTGAAATACCGTGATCTGAGGCGTAAATAAAAACTGAATTCTCAATCAAGTTATTGGCTTTTACAATGCTTAACACACTTTCTAATTGAGCATTGTCATCTTTGATGTTTTGATAGTAACCGCGTTTAAAGTTTGGAATGTAATCCTTGTCATAGGGCAATCGAAAAATATCGGCGTTGGAGTAGCTGGAATTTTTGGGATAAGGGCCATGCGGAAAGTCAGAAGTGATAAATACACAAAAGGGGTTTTGAGTCGTTTCTAAATATGTTTTAAGTTTTTCAAGGGGTAAATAACGGTGATCTACCGATTTAAAATACTCAGTCCACTGAAAAACAGAATTAGGCTTTACATGTCCCTTACCAGCTAAGACCACATCGTAGCCCTCAGCTTCCATATAATTGATGACTGTTTTGATATTGGGTTTGACTGCTAAATGATTGGCCATACAACCATTTTTTACGGGATGCATACCCGTGAAAATCTGAGAACGGCTGGGTGCACAAATCGCTTGATTGGTATAAAAATTATTAAAACGCATCCCTTCCTTTGCCAAGGCATCAACTGCCGGTGTATGCACTTTGGGATTGCCGTAAATTCCGTAGTCTAATAAATCTTGGTCATCGGCTAAATAAAAAATAAAATTAGGTGTGGCTGATTTTTGCTGTGCATTGGAATGAAAGCAAAGTGCCAGAGACAAAATAATCGATAAGCGGATTGGATATAAATTTATTTTCATCGGTTTTCTATTATAAATTTGACAGCCTTTTGGCCTTGTTTACTGCTTGATTTTAAAACGTACAATCCTGATGCCAAAAATCCTACATCAATACTCACATTTTTGGAAGCTGGAAAGTTTTCAGAGTATACTTTAGAACCATTGTACTGAAAAATACTGATCTCACGCGCTTGATTTTTAGGAAAACGCAATTCCAATCGGGTTTTTACAGGGTTGGGAAAAGCCATGATTTGAAAATCATCGCGTTGCGATGAATTTGAACCCGAACTGAGACTTGAATCTATATTAAAAACGAGACTGTGCATGGACATTGAAGCCATTGTCATCTCCATAAAATTAGCCTGAAGATCTATATCATTTGTTGAAACGGGTGAAAAGCTTTCACTGCTGCTATTAGAGGTAATATAATGCGCAATGGAGCTTGTTCCATTTGGAATTTCAATATCGAAGTTACTCAAGTTACTTTCTGTAAAAAGCTGAAGTACAATCTTAGTGCCGTCTGGTGATTTAAATGCCAAAACTCTTAAAGCATCTCCGAAGGTGTTACAGTGTATTCTTTGGTAATCTTTCTTGACTAAATTTGCAAAATGCTTAAAAACATGATAACGCTTAGGTAAAATGATATTTAAATTTGAATCCCATAGAACCAATGCTGAAGATCCATAATTTTGACCTGGACTAACCTCATTTTGATATTCGTGTTGTTCATAAAACAAATGAAACATGTATGCTGTCAAGCCCCCATAATTAAACCCATCCATGATGCGCTCAATGTGGTAGCTAGCGTCAGACATATCAAAATTAGGACTGTGCAAGTTACCTGCCTCTGTGACCCATATATCTTTACCTAAACTAACCGTTTTTAAAACATTCCAATCGTTTGAACTAACACTGCTTTGATAAGTGTGGGTCGCAACGACATCGGTGGCACTTACAACCTCAGGATCTGAAAACATACTTGCGATGTAATTTGATGTAGAGGTATTGGGATCATTAGAATTTACTCTAAAATTCTCAGGAGAAATTATATTTACAAAGTCTAAGTTTTCAGCAGTTAGTCTTTGGTTTAAATTTTTAATGATAGATGCCAGCTGCGTGGGTGGAGTATTCATAGATTCGTATGATACTTGATAATCAGGTTCATTGGTTGGGGATATTTCAGTTACGTCAATACCATATCGTGATGTCATTCCCTTTAGAAAAGCAATCAAAAATTCACTAAACTCATTCTCCTGTCCTGTAACCAGTGTTCCCCCCCCTGTATGAGAATTATTTGTTTTCAACCAAGCCGGTGCACTGTTGCAATTACCGATGATATGATCAAAACCGTTGAAACTTAAATCAAAAGCATTGTGAAGTGCCTCTGCTATATATCGGGTTTTACTTAAATTTTGATTACTGTCATAACGAGTCCAATTGAGGGCAGAAGTGTTGAGATAAAAAGGATTGTTGTTGTCATTAGGATCTTCCAAATCGTGGTATACAAAAAAACGAATCATATTGGCTTCAAGGTCTTCAAAGGCATAAGATTCAATTTGTTGACGCATCGCATCGTCTAGGGCGTATAAATGCTCTGTTCGTCTTTTTATTCCAGCCCCGAAACCATCAACAGTTTGATAGCTTATGGCCTGATTGAATGAAATTGTGTTTCCAGCCACGACCTCAACCTCGTCCAAATAGTAGGTGATCCCAGCATCCATATAC